>NZ_JAZHLJ010000046.1:0-32575 GCF_036549495.1 Aurantimonas sp. C2-5-R2 | reverse complement strand
GTCTGCCTGCGTCCGGAATGACCGATTCTGATTGCATCCATGTGACGGGCACCCGCTAGCGTCTGCCCGCGCGCACGGGCAGACGCCATCGTTCCTGACCGCGTGAACATTGTCCGGAACGGTGCCGAAATCTCGTCGGAGATGGAGGTTCATCATAGCCGTGTCGGAACAGGGCGGGACCGGGCCGAAGGCCAGACCGAGGGGGAGGGCTCGACTGCAGCGAAGATGTAGGGCCACGCAAAACTGCGGGTTGCGGAGCCCAGGCGGTCGCTTCCCCCGGCACCACCGCTAATCCAGGAGTCCCTTCCGGCCAAATCCTTACAGTAAATGCGCCAGCTCTCGGACCCGCCCGTGACCTTGTCCCCCTAACGCGAGGAATGGCAGGTCCAGAACCGCTACATGCAGACCGAGCCCATGGCCGACCTCGTGGCCATTGGCACCTCCGCAAAGCCCGAACAGATTTCCACCGCACCCGCCTGAAACGGAGACGCTTTAGCTCCCCCCAATTTCCACCACGTTGACGGACGCGACCCGTCAGCCTCCTCATCAATCGTCGACGTTCGGGCCGGGCCGCTTATCCTTCCATCGGGTGCGGAAGGCTCCGGCGCATCCTTCGCAGGATCGCGAGAAAGGCCGCGGCGGCGTCGTCGATCGCGCGATCGTTGTGGATGCGATGAACCGCCTCGGCGCTCTCGGGCACGTCGAGCGTCGCCTGGCGTCGTAGCCGCAGGTCGATCTCCTCCGGCGTCTCTCGGCCCCGCGCGGCGATCCGCTCGACGAGCAGGTGGCGTGGAGCGGTGATCTCGATGATGTGGAGGCGGGAAAAGCGCTCGGCCGCGTTCCGCAAAGCCGCCCGCGACACATTGGCGACAACGGTCTCGCCAGCCTCCAGGCGTCTCGAAATCTCGGTCGGCAGGCCATAAGAGAGGCGGTGCGCCGTCCATGTCAGGCAGAAGGCGCCTTCCGCCTCGGCCATGGAGAACGCCGCTGGCGTCAGGCTGTCATGGTCTTCCGCGTCCGCGAGCGCGATGCGGGTTATGACGCGGCGGGGGAAAAAGAAGCCGGTGTCCGGAGCGAGCGTCGCGGCGGCGATCGCCAGCAGCGAATCCTTGCCGGCGCCGCTTGGTCCGACCACCGCGACGAACGATCCAGGCGAACCGGACCCAAGCCGGTTTCCCCCGTCGCGCGCATGGGGTTCGATCTCAGGCGACACGGTGACCCTCCCGCCAGACCGAGCGGACGACCGGCGGCTCGCCCGGCGTCGCGCGGACGCGCACGAGATCGGCGCGCAGGCCCTCGGCGATCGCGCCGCGATCGGTAAGGCCGACGGCTTCGGCCGGGTTTTGGCTCACCAATCGGATGGCATCCGGCAGATCGGCCGCGCCCTGATCGGCGAGATGAAAGACCGCCTGGAGCATCGAAAATGGCACATAGTCGGACGACAGCACGTCGAGGACGCCGAGGCGCAGGAGTTCGATCGCCGAGACATTGCCCGAATGCGAGCCGCCGCGCACGATGTTCGGCGCGCCCATCAGCACATGCAGGCCGGCCTCGCGCGAAGCCCTGGCCGCCGCGACCGTCGTCGGAAACTCGGCGACGCTGGTGCCGAGCGCGATCGCTTCGTCCACATGGGCGGACGTCGCGTCATCATGGGAGGCGACCGCGATGCCGCGCACGCGGCAGCGCTCGGCGATCGCAAGGCGGCTTTGCGACGCGAATTTCGCCGATTCGGCCAGCCGCCTGGCACTGAAGGCCGCGAACTCGGTGTCGGACAATCCAAGCTTGCCCTGATAGTAGATGCGATAGGCATCGAGATCGGCGAACTGCCGCTGGCCCGGCGCGTGATCCATCAGCGAGACCAGCTTGAGCCGCGGATTCGCCTCGATCTTTCTGAAGCCCTCGACCACGTCGCTCGCGGACACCTCGCATCTGAGATGGATGTAATGGTCGGCGCGCACGCGCCCTTCGGCCACCGCCCGGTCGATCGCGTCCGCCATCTCGGCCATGTCGCCGGAGGTCAGCGTGGCGTTCTCGTCGGTGCCGACCCGCAGCGCGTCGAAGACGGTGGTGATGCCGGAGGCGGCGATCTGCGCGTCATGGGCCTGGATCGCCGCCATCTTGTTCCACAAGACCTTCGGGCGCGGGATGTAATGACCCTCGATATGATCGGTGTGCAATTCGACGAGACCGGGGATGACCGTGTCCCCGTCCATGTCCTCGCCGGATGCCGCAGGACCGTCGCAGATTGCCGCGATGCGGCCGTCGCGGATGACGACATGGCCGTCGACCACCGCGTCGGGAAGGACGAGGCGGGCGTTCCTGAGGATGGTTTCTTCGGTCATGTCAGAGCGTCTTCGGCGCGAGGGCGAAACGGATGGAGGGAGTAAAGGCGGAAAGGGGCGCAGGGCTCCCGCTCGATAAAGATGCCCAGCCGGTCGACCGCAAGCGGCGCCCCGTCGAAATCGGCGAAGCGCTGGCGCAGCCGGGCTTCCACGCCGGCCCGTTCGTCCGGTTCGACCGGGCCGGTCAGGGTCATATGGAAGCGGAAATCCCTCAGGACATGGGGATAGCCCCACTGCTCCAGGTTCTCACGCTGGCGCTCGCTCAGCCGGTCCGGCCGGCGCCGGCGGTATTCCGCGTCCGTCAGCGGCGCCCGCCAAGCGTCGAAATTTCGCACCACAGCCTCGGCGAGTTCGTCCAGCGCCGGGGGAGAGCGTTCCGGAACGAACGCGAAGAACGGCCCGAGGGCGGCGATGACGAGGCGGTCGATCGCCACTGGATCGCGCGAGGCGCAGAAGTCCGCGAGGCTGGCGTCGAGGTCGGCGAGACCGGCGCCGTCGGCGAAACGGAAGGGCGCCTTCATCGTCGCATGGAAGCCATAGCGGGCCGGCTCCGCGACCAGCGTGTCGATCGCCGGATCGCTATCTCGGGTCGGCTCGCCGTCGAAGACGCCACGGCCAAGCCACTGGGCGGCGGCGCGTGTCAGCGCGGCGCTGGCCGGCGGGGTGAAGAAGATCGCCGCGCGCATGGTCAGGTGACGAACCGGCGCAGCTGCTGGGACAGAAGATCGGTCAAGATGACGGTCGCAACGACAACGATGAGGATGGCGGCGGATTGCGGATAATAGAAGCCGCGGATCGATTCGAACAACACCTGGCCGATGCCGCCGGCACCGATGACCCCCAGCACCGTCGCCGCCCGCACGTTGGATTCGAAGCGGTACAACGTATAGGAAATCCACAACGGCAGCACCTGGGGTATGACGCCGAAGACCACTTCCTGAAGCTTCGAGGCACCGGTCGCGCGGATGCCTTCGACGGGGCGCGGATCGATCGATTCCACTGCCTCCGAAAACAGTTTGGCGAGGATACCGGTGGTGTGGATGAACAGCGCCATCACCCCGGCGAAAGGTCCAAGACCGACGGCGACGACGAACAGCACCGCCCAGACGATCTCGTGGATCGCTCGAAAGAAGTCCATCAGCCGCCGGGCCGGCTGCAGGATGTACCACGGCACCATGTTGTGGGCCGACAGGATGCCGAAGGGGATGGCGAGGAGGACAGCCAGGAACGTCCCCCAGACCGCGATTTGGACGGTCACGACCATTTCGCCCAGATAATACTGCCAGTCCTTGAAGTCGGGTTCGGCGAAGCCGGCCGCATATTGCGCCATGTTGTCGGCGTCGGTGAACAAATACGTCCAGCGCCCCATCTCCGCCGGTGCCCAGCTCCACAGCAGGATAAGCCCCAGGCTGCCCCAAATGATAGCGTTCCAGATGCTGCGCGACCAGTCGCGGCCGGCGTTGAGGTCCAGTCGGGAAGGCGCGAGGGTTTCGACCGCTTTGGTCATCGTGGAGAATCCTGCTGAAAAACCGGAAACGGCCGGCCGGCATTTCGATGCCGATCGGTCGCATCTGAAGGAAACGGCGGCGCGAGACCTGCCGCGCCGCCGCGATCTAGCCTCAGCTCTGCTCGGCACTCTTGATCTTCTTCTCGTAGCCGGTTTTTTCCGCTTCGAGCTTGTCGATCGCCGCCTTCTTGGCGTCCTCGGCCATCGTCGTGTCGGCCTTGATCTGAGCGATCTCTTTCGACAGTTCCATCACCCGGACCGGCAGGAGCTGGTCGTCACTGGACTCCTTGAACGGCGCCCATTGAAGTTCGGCGAGGACGTCCTTCTCCTTGGCGACGTCGCCGTCCGACTGGTCGGTGCCGTAGGTGAGGAAGAAGGTCTTGATCTTGTCCTTGATCTCCTGCGGCAGCTCCTTGTGCCAGACGATCGGGTCGGCAGGGATCAGCGGCGACTTCCAGATCACCTTGATCTTCGCGAAAGCCACGGGATTGTTCTTCTCGATCAGGGCGAGGCTCTCGGTGTTGTTTGCGGCCGCGTCGACCTGGCCGTTGGCGACGGCCATGGCGTTGGTCTCGTGGTTGGCGTTGGTGACGTTCTTGAAGCATTCCTTCGGATCGACGCCGTTGGCGGCGAAGACGAAGGTCATCGGCACGAGATAGCCGGAGGTGGAGTTGGGATCGCCGAGGCCGAAATCGATCGACTGGTCGCATTTCAGGAGGTCATCGACGCTTTCAAGCGGCGAGTCCTTAGGTGCGAGGATCAGCGACCAATAGCCGGGGTTGCCGGTGACATCGACGGTCTGGGCGAATATCTCGCCATTCGCCCGGTCGACGGCTTCCATCGCCGATTTGTTGCCGAACCAGGCGAGATGGACCTTGCCGAAGCGCATGCCCTCGATGACGCCGGCGTAATCGGTGGCGAAGAAGGGCTTCACCTCGAGGCCGGTCTTCTCCTCCATGGCGGCGAGGAACGGCGCCCATTTCGGCTTCAAATTGGACTGGCTCTCGGTCGAGATGATCCCGAAATTGATCTCTTCGGGCGCGGCGTCCTGGGCCAGCGCCGGCGCCGTGAGGCCGGCGGCCAGCGACGCGGATGCGAGGATCTTGAAGATCGCGTTCATGGTGGGTCTCCTGTTGCGTTGAGGGTTGTTGTCGTTACGCCGTGGCGAGCGAACGGGCCGCGGCCCGCGGCTCCATCGGCGGAACCGGTCGACGGCTGTCGACCGGAAGGGTATCCGGCAGCACGAGCTCTTCGGAATGCGATCCGTAGAGTTCGGTCAGAAATTCGTTGGTCAGCGCGGTCGAGGGGCCGTCATAGACGACCTCGCCGGCGCGCAAGGCGATCGTGCGCGGGCAATAGCGGCGCGCGTATTCCACCTGATGCAGCGAAACGACGGCGGTGATGCCGTCGGTGCGGTTGATGTCGGACAGAACGTCCATCACCCGTCGGGCGGAGGCGGGGTCCAGCGAGGCGATCGGCTCGTCGGCGAGAAGCACGCGGGATTTCTGCACCAGGCAGCGGGCGATGGCCGCGCGCTGTTGCTGTCCGCCGGACAGCGTCGAGGCGCGTTGCCAGGCGACGTCCGGGATGCCGACGCGGGCGAGGGCGACCCGGGCGGCCTGCTTTTCGCCTGTGCTGAACAGGCCGAGCGTTCCGCGCCAGCCCGGAATACGCCCAAGATTGCCGAGAAGGACGTTGGTGATAACGGGCAGGCGGTTGACCAGGTTGAACTGCTGGAAGATGACGCCGATCTCGGTCCGCATCTCGCGGGCCTTGCTGCCGAGGCGTCCGCTTTCTTGAATTCTCCGTCCGAAGATGTCGATGGCGCCGCCATCGCCCCTTTCGAGGCCGGCGATGTGCCGAATCAGGGTCGACTTGCCGGAGCCGGAGGCGCCGATCAAAGCGACCATCTCGCCTTTGCCGATATCCAGGTCGACATTCGACAAGGCCTGCTTTCGGCCGAAGCGCTTGGAGAGATTGTTCACGGCTATGGCGGTCATGGGCGGTCCGTCCCCAAAAGCATCGGACCGAAAAGTGGAATCCGGTTTTCGGATCATTCTGATGCTCAATCCAAGTGCCAGAGCGTCCTTTGTGCGTCCGGAGGGACGCACAACGCTCTGGTTTGACGGTCGGATTCCTAGGCGTCTTTCATGAGGGCTGGATGACACTTGCGTAACGGTTGGATGACGGTATCGCCGTGCCGGCCCGAGGGCCTTCTGTTAACCGCCGTGTCTGTCGAGAAACGCTTCGGCGTCGAGGGCGCGAAAGTCGGCGAGCGCTGCCCGCAGCTTCCGGTGCGGCCAGTCCCACCAGGCGAGGGCGTCCATGCGCACGCCGATGTCTTCGGGAAATCGCGGACGGATCGGCCGGGCCGGCACGCCGCCGACGACCGTGTAGGGGGCCACCTCTTTGGCGACCACCGCGCCTGCGCCGATGACCGCGCCGTTGCCGATCGTCACTCCGGGCAGGATCGTCGCGCCATGGCCGATCCAGACATCATGGCCGATGGTTACAGCGTCTTCCCGCCGCCAGGCGAAGAATTCCGCCTCGTTCGCCTCACCGTCGAAATAGTCGCCCGCCCGGTAGGTGAAATGATGCAGGCTCGCCCGGCCGATCGGATGGTTGGTGGCGTTGACCCGAACGGCGGAGGCGATGTTGACGAACTTGCCGATGACGGCACACCAGATGTCGCAATCGCGCATCATGTAGGAATAGTCACCCAACTGCGTTTCCGACACCTGACAGCGCTCGGCGATTTCGGTGTAGCGGCCCAGCGTCGATGCTTCGACCGCTGCGCTGGCATGAACCAGCGGCATTTCGGAGAGCTTGGGCATCACGCGACCTTGCGGGCCGAAAAGGTCGAGACGTCGATGATGCGCGTCGCGATCCTGTCGCGGACCACCTCGTCATGGAAGATGCCGAGGATCGCCACGCCGGCCGCCTTCTTGGCCTCGATCATCTGGCAGACGACGTCCCGGTTCTTAGGGTCGAGCGAAGCCGTCGGCTCGTCGAGCAGCAGCAGCGGATGGTCGGTGATGAAGCCGCGGGCGATGTTCACGCGCTGCTTCTCGCCGCCAGAAAAGGTCGCCGGCGGCAAGTCGAACAGAGCGTCGGGAAGGTTGAGGCGGCTCAGCAGCGCTCGCGCCTTCTCGCGGGCGGCTCCCGGCGCAACGCCGCGCGCGACCAGCGGTTCGGCCACGACATCGATTGCGGGAACACGCGGGATCGCCCGCAGGAATTGGCTGACATAGCCGACGACCGACCGGCGCTGTTCCAGCACGGTACGGGGATCGCCGGCCGCAAGATCGACCGTGGCGCCGGACTCTGGATCGCTGAGCAGGATTGCCCCCGCGTCGATCGAGTAATTGCCGTAGACCATTCTCAGGATGGAGGATTTTCCCACACCCGACGGGCCGCCGAGAACGACACACTCGCCGGCCGCGACCGCAAAGCCGGCGTCCCGGACGACGGGCAGTTGGACCCCGCCGCGCAGATGCATCGTGAAGGATTTCTCGACGTCGCGGACTGACAGGATCGAAGGGGAGGAACCAGGCATCGTGTCAGCTTTCCGGAATCGAGGCGACGAGGAGCTGGGTATAGGCATGGTGGGGATCGTCGAGCACGCGGTCGGTCAGCCCCGCCTCGATGATCCGGCCGCCCTGCATGACGATCATGCGCTGGGACAGGAGCCGCGCGACGGCGAGGTCGTGGGTGACGATCACCACCGACAGTCCCATCTCCGCGACCAGTGAGCGCAGAAGGTCGAGCAGCCGCGCCTGGACCGACACATCGAGGCCGCCCGTTGGCTCGTCCATGAAGACCAGACGCGGACGCGTCACCAGATTGCGCGCGATCTGCAGGCGCTGCCGCATGCCCCCGGAAAAGGCGACCGGCCGATCGTCGATGCGATCCTCGGCGATCTCGACCCGGTCGAGCCAGTCGGTGGCGGTTCCGCGAATATGGCCGTAATGGCGTTCGCCGACCGCCATCAGCCGCTCGCCGACATTGGCGCCGGCCGAGACCCGCATCCGAAGGCCGTCGGCCGCGTGCTGGTGGACGAAACCCCAGTCGGTGCGCATCAGGAAACGGCGCTCGGCCTCGCTCAAGGATGCCAGATCGCGCATCGTCCCGTCGCGCATCGCATAGGAGACGGTGCCGGATGTCGACGCCAACCGGGTCGAAATGCAGTTGAGCAGCGTCGTCTTGCCGGACCCGGACTCGCCGACGATGGCGACGACTTCGCCGGGAAAGACGTCGAAGGACACGTCTTCGCAGCCGACGCGCGCTCCGTAGAGCTTGGTAAGGTGGCGGACGGAGAGGATCGGGGGCTCACTCATTTCGCGGCCTCCGCCGTTTGTGCCCCTGTGAACCCGGCCTCGCGACGGGTTTCGCAGTGGTCGGTGTCGGAACAGACGAACATCCGGCCGCCTTTGTCGTCCATGACCACCTCGTCGAGATAGACGCCCTCGGCGCCGCAGAGTGCGCAGGGACGCTCGAAGCTCTGGACCCGGAACGGATGATCCTCGAAATCGAGGCTGACGACGTTGGTGAAGGGCGGCAGCGCGTAGATTCGCTTTTCGCGCCCGGCCCCGAACAATTGCAGTGCCGGCGAGCGGTGCAGCTTCGGATTGTCGAATTTCGGGATCGGCGACGGGTCCATCACGTAGCGGCCCTCGACCTTCACCGGGTAGGCGTAGGTCGTCGCGATATGGCCGTGACGGGCGATGTCCTCATAGAGCTTGACGTGCATCAGCCCGTATTCCTCCAGCCCGTGCATCACCCTCGTCTCGGTCTCGCGCGGCTCCAAAAAGCGCAGCGGCTCGGGGATCGGCACCTGGAAAACAATGGTCTGCCCCTCTGTCAGCGCTGTTTCCGGGATGCGGTGGCGGGTCTGGATGACCGTCGCCTCGGCCGTCCTGGTCGTGGTCGCGACACCTGCGGTCTTTTCGAAGAAGGCGCGGATCGACACCGCGTTGGTGGTGTCGTCCGCTCCCTGGTCGATCACCTTGAGAATGTCGTCGGGGCCGAGGATCGAGGCGGTCACCTGGACGCCGCCGGTGCCCCAGCCATAGGGCATCGGCATTTCGCGCGAGGCGAATGGCACCTGATAGCCGGGGATAGCGATGGCCTTGAGGATCGCACGGCGGACCATCCGCTTCGTCTGTTCGTCCAGATAGGCGAAATTGTAGGTGGGTATCGCGGTCGTCATTCGGCTGCATCGCAGTTGATCGACCGCGCCTCTTGGCTGTCGCCCGCGCTTGCCTGCTCGCGGCGCATGCGCCGGACGAGGTCGAGTTCGGCCTGGAAATCGACGTAATGCGGCAGCTTCAGGTGTTCGACGAAGCCCGTTGCCTGGATATTGTCGGAATGGGCAATGACGAATTCCTCGTCCTGGGCCGGCGCCGTGCGCTCCTCGCCGAACTCGTCGGCGCGCAGCGCCCGGTCGACGAGGCTCATGGCCATCGCCTTGCGCTCCGACTGGCCGAAGACGAGGCCGTAGCCGCGGGTGAATTGCGGCGGCTCCTCGGACGATCCCTGGAACTGGTTGACCATCTGGCACTCGGTCAGGCGCACCCGGCCGATGGTGACGGCAAAGCCGACTTCCGGCATCTCGACCTCGACGTCGACGAGACCGATCCGGATTTCGCCGACGAAGGGATGCGAACGGGCGTAGCCACGCTGAGTGGAATAGGCGAGCGAAAGGAGAAAGCCTTCGTCGCCGCGTGAAAGGGCCTGCAGCCGCAGATCGCGGCCGGCGGGAAACTCCATCGGCTCGCGGGTGAGATCGCCCGGCTCGCCCACCGGCAATTCGCCATCGGGCTCGATCAACCCGTCGCGGCCGAGAATGTCCGTGACCCGCGGACAGGGATCGTCGCTGCGGGCACGGCGCTTTCCCGACGCCACCGGCTCGTCCGTTGCCATCGCGGGATCGATCAGCCGATGGGTATAGTCGAAGGTCGGCCCCAGCAGCTGGCCGCCCGGCATGTCCTTGTAGGTCGCCGAGATTCGCCGCTCGATCCGCATGGCGCCGGTGTCGACCGGCCGCGATGCGCCGAAGCGCGGCAGCGTGGTGCGGTAGGCGCGGATCAGGAAGATCGCCTCGATCAGATCGCCGCGTGACTGGCGGATCGCCATTGCGGCCAGGTCCGGATCGTAGAGCGAGCCTTCCGCCATTGCCCGGTCGACGGCGAGCGCAAGCTGTCCGGCAATCTGCTCGAGCGTCAGCGCAGGAACGCTCCGGTCGCCCCGGCGGCGGTCGGCGAGCAGGCGATGGGCGTTGCCGATCGCGGCTTCGCCACCCTTGACGGCGACATACATGGCTCAGCGCTCCTCGATCTTGGTGGTGCGCGGCAGGGCGCATGCCTCATCGGCGGCGACCATCAGGATGTCGATGCCGCGCGGATAAAGTCGCCCGTTCGCCGCCCACTGGCCGAGGAACTTGGCCGGCAGTCCCTTTGGGGTTGCTTCCGTCTCGGTCTCGATGCCCGGCCCGCGCAGTCCAAGGGCCGGCCCCGAGCGCAGGCTTTCGAGCGACAGGATCAGGGTGGTCGAACGGTCGGGATAGGCGTCGGTCCCGAGCGCGAACTCGTCCAACGGTGGCATCGTCGCCGGGTCGCAGACAAGGGCGAAGCGCGCTTCGCACATCTCATCGACGACCACCGCGCCGGTGTGGAAGGAAAGCCAGGCGGCGATCGCGTCGTTACGCGCCGCCGCGTCGAGCCAGACCGGTGTGTCGGCGTCGGCGAGGGTCGCGAGGAAGGCGCCGGCCGCCGGAGGCACGGGGGAGGGCGGGCGCGTTCGGCCGCCGAGATCGATGATCCTGCCGGGGCGCGCGAAGGCGTCCATGACGCGGGCGAAAGCGGCCTGTGCGTCGAAGACGGGATCGACGAAGCCGCCCTCCAGACCCGCTCCGTCGCCGGCCGTCCTGTCCTGGTACATCAATCGTCTCCCCGAACCATGGTGAAGAAATCGACGCGGGTCGCCTCGGTCTCCTCGGCGGATTTGCGATCGGCCTCGACTTTGCGACGCAAGGTCGGTTCCACCACCCCGGCCTCGATCGCAGCGCGCCAGTCGGCGCGCTGCCAGCCGGCGTCGAAGAGCGCGGCCAGCCGCGCATGATCGGTGTCGCGGCCGAGCACCATCGCGTGGCCGACTTCACCGGACACAAGACGGACGCTGGCCCGGGCGACGCTCGCCTCGCCGAGATTGAAGGGGGCGCCGCCGCCGCCGATCCGGCCGCGCAGCATGACCAACCCGGCTTCCGGCCCGCGCAGCGCCGTTGCTGGCGTGTCGCCGGCGACGTCGCGCCAGACTTCCGCCAACTCGGACGGGTCGGCCGCCGCGAAGGCTTCCATGGCGCGACGACGGCCGCTGACGCCGCTATCGGCATCGGCGGCGATTGTCTCGGCGTTATGATACGGCAATGAATCCAGATCCCCGTCTGACCGCTCTTACTCTTCGAGGAGCGGCCATAGGGATCCAATGTATCGTCCCGATGACAGTGGGCCGATGTTCCGGCGCCGGTCATCGAGTGAGGCCGTGTCAGAGCGAGCGTTGATCGACCCGCATCGACGCGGCTTCGGCACTCTCGACACGCTCGGAGTAGCGATCCGTCAGATAGGTGGAGCGCACTCGCACCGTGTGGGTAAACTTCACCAGCTCCTCGGTCACGTCGACGATTCGGTCGTAATTGGGCGACGGTCGCATTCGGCCCGCTTCGTCGAACTGGTCGAAGGCCTTCGGCACAGAGGACTGGTTGGGAATTGTCACCATCCGCATCCAGCGCCCGAGAATCCGCATCTGGTTGACCGCGTTGAAGCTCTGCGAGCCGCCCGAGACCTGCATTAGCGCCAGCGTCTTGCCCTGGGTCGGGCGCAGGCCGCCGAGCGACAGTGGCAGCCAGTCGATCTGCGCTTTCATCACGCCGGTCATCGCGCCATGCCGTTCCGGGCTCGACCAGACCATCCCCACGGCCCAGATGGCGAGGTCCCGTAGCTCCTTCATCTTGGGATGATCGGGTTCGACACTGTCGGGAAGCGGCAGGCCGGCTGGATCGAAGAACCGGGTTTCGCAACCGAACCAGCGCAGCAGGCGGCCGGATTCCTCGGCGACGAAGCGCGAATAGGAGCGGGCGCGCAGCGAGCCGTAGAGCAGAAGAATGCGTGGCGGATGGCGCGGCGCGTTCGGTCCCGCGAGGCGCGCCGTATCGATCGCCCTGAGTTGGTCTGGATCGATGTTCGGCAGGTCGTCGAGGCTGCGGATCACGGTATCAGACAACGCGCCGACCCTCGGCGTCGATCACGACCTCGCCATCGTCCTTGGTGAAGGGGCCGATGTCTCGATGGGGCAGGAGATCGAGAACGGTTTCGGACGGGCGGCAGAGCACCGACCTGTTCACTTTCCTTTTAGAACAGGCAAGCATGATTGCAGGAAATCATGAAAAGGTGAAAGCATGAGCCGTAAACCTTCTCTTCTGGCAACCGCCATGAAGCCGGTAGAGCGACCGGCACCCGCGGCGGCAGCTCCGGCCGCCTCCGACACACCGGCAGAGCCGATACGCCGGGCGCGCGGAGCGCAGTCGGCCGGGAGCTATGTTGCGCCCTCGCGGGCGAACAAAACGGCCAAGACGCACTACCTACCGCCTGCCTATTGGGAGACACTGGAAGAACTCAGCTTCCGCACGCGCGATCCGCAGGGTAAGCGGATTCCGCAGGAGCGGCTTGTTGCCGAGGCCCTGAACCTGCTTTTCGTGAAATACAATTATCCGGTCGTCCACGAAGGCGGGGAATAGGGGAGCAATCATATTTTCATGTAATCATGATTGCATAATTGCACGTCAAGACAATCGGATTGCAGCTTATACCGGTTCAGATATAAGATGCGCATGATTCAAGACGAACGCTCGCTAGAATGGATCGGCAGTAGCCGCAAAGACCTGATGCAGCTTCCGGCCGATGTGCGGAAGTTCTTTGGCTATGCGCTGCATTTCGCGCAGCACGGTGACCAGCACCCTTCTGCGAAAGCCCTGAAAGGTTTCGGCGGCGCTGGCGTCCTTGAAGCGGTCGAGAACGACGCAGGCGGCACATATCGGGCTGTTTATACGGTGAGATTCGAGGAAGCGGTTTTCGTGCTGCATTGCTTCCAGAAGAAGAGCAAGAGCGGCATCGCAACCCCAAAAGCGGACATGGAAATTATCCGCGCCCGACTGAAGGTTGCGGAGACAGTTGCGAAGGAGATGAGACATGGCAACCCGCATCATTGACAGGATCGAGGTCGAAACCAGCTCCGGCAACGTGTTTGCCGATCTGGGCCTACCCGATGCCGATAAGCTGAAGGTGAAGTCCGGCCTGATGATCGAGATCACCAAGGCAGTGCGTCGGTTTGGCCTCACGCAAGAGGAGGCTGGACGGCGCATGGGACTTCCGCAACCGAAAGTGTCTTCACTCCTGCGCGGCGACTTTACGAATTTGTCGGAACGGAAACTTATGGAATGCCTGAACCGGCTTGGTTACGACATCGAAATCACTGTCAAGCCGACCGCTGACCCAGTCGGACATTTGAAGCTTGCAGTTGCTTGAGGGGCGGAAATGGCCCGTTCGAGACGAAATAGTCCCGGCTGCGGCTGGACTACGGCGGCGAGTGACAAGCCGTATAAACAGCAAGAGCATCGCCGTGAGCGCGCGGCGGTGCGCAGTATCGACCTGACCGCCAAAGAACCGCCAGCAAGCCGGGCGTTCGGAAATCCCTGGCACGGCGAGAAGGACGGCAAACAATGGTTCGACCCCGAGCGTCATCCGAAGGAAATGCGGAAATAAATTCGTCGGAGCGTGACGAAGCTCTTGAACATTGGCTGCGCACGGAAGGCGTTGCCGCCTATGACGAGCTGAAGGCGGACCCGTCGAGGGGACGAACCTCGGATCAGGTGCGCCAGCGCCTTGCGGACGAGCGCAGGCGTAGAGACAGCCAGACACGATAGGTTTTTGCGCGTGTGATCCGCCCCCGCCCATCCCTACGGCCCTACATGAAAGAGCGGGCCGGTCGGGGGCTAGCGGCGTGTCCCTTCCAGTCCCTTTGTTCGAGTCGACGTAGGCGTGGAGAACCCAGAGCGGACGCCCTTCGTCCCGACAGCTNGAAGGTCCTGGCGACGGCGCTAATGGACTTGCCTTCGCGAATGAGTTGGCGAGCGAGTTCGGCCTGATCGGACCGCATCTTCCTTGGGCGCCCGAAGGTCACGCCGCGTGCCATTGCCGCTTTTCGACCCTCGTCGGTTCGGCTCAATATGAGGGTCCGCTCGAACTGGGCGATCCCAGCGAACACGGTCATGATCATCACGCCGGACGGGGACGTGGTATTGGCCCAAGGTTCATCAAGCGATTGTAATCCTGCCTGCTTTTCCTTGATGCGTTCCGCGATGTGCAGGAGTTCGATGGTCGATCGCGCCAAGCGATCGAGGCGGGCGACGACGAGAACATCGTCTTTGCGCAGATGGCCCATCAGCTTTTCGAGCTCGGGCCGGCCACGAGCAGTCCCCGATATTTTCTCCTCGAACATCATTTCACAGCCGGCCTCTGAGAGCCGACCGCGCTGGATTTCAAGGTTCCGACGCCCACGTAGTCGTCGTAGTTGGTCCAGGCTTTGAACCTCGGCAGCCGTGGCTGGTCGACGATGCCGGTGGCGTTGTCGACGCTCAGCCCTTCGAAGAAAGTGCTGCCGTCCGCGGAGACCGCGAGGCGGAACCTGTCCGACCCGAATAGTCCGACCAAGGCTTTCGTCACGAAGCCGGTCTGCAGCGTCAGCCCGAGATCGTCGCCCGAGGTTTCCTTGTTCATCGTGTAGAAGAGATCGCCGGTTCCGCCTTCGGCCACGGTCCTCGCCGTCCAGAGCGCGGCATTGAGCTTGGCCGAGAACGGGTTCGCTGCGTCGGCGGCGATGCCTTGCCCGAGCAGGGCGAGACTCTGCAGAGTCGCCCGGGTCGTGCCAATCAGCCGAAGCCTCTCCGAAGTGTGTCAACTCCGCGAATATCGCCGTCGCAGCATTGCAAGCGCGGGACCCGTGCGCCGCCACGCAGGTGCCAACGCCTTTATGAACAAGTCAGCGCCGAGGGTGAGCTTGCTCACAGGACCACCGAATGCAATCCATTCGCCCCCGCCGGTAAGGATCAGCCGATGAGCGTCTTTGGGATCAGGAGCAAGTGAGCCGGAGCGTCGATGCCAACGGCGACAGCCTGGAGGCGCGCATTGCGTCGCCGAGGCGCTGGTTCTCTAGTGCGCGGGCCGCGAAACCCGGAGTCGCTTCAGGAGCGGGATCGCCGCCACGACGACGCCGGCGAAGGCGATCATGACGCCCATGCCTTCGCGCGCGGTCTCCGTGTTCCACCAGACCTCCTCTTTCCAGAAGCCGGGAGTTTCGGGCCAGTACCAGACCATAAGCGCCAGTCCGATGACGACGCTGGATGCCAACAACTCCCTTGCCGGGCTGTGGGCGAGCCAGAAGGGGCGGAAGGCCGCGGCTCCGCACCAGAAGGCCGCGACGCCGTACATCAGCATCCAGAGCGGCGCGTCGGGGTCGTTGTACTGCACCGCCACGAAGAGAACCAAGATTACGCAAAACACGCCGTTGATGACACGCATCGCTTCCCCCAGATGGACCGTTGTGCGGAGCAGACTACACCTATAACCTTGTGGGAAACAACGCCGGCAGGCGCGGGCGCCCGATCGTGCGGCGCTCTTGGGGGGAGGATCGATCGCCATGACCACGAAGCCGGGCGAGGTGCCGGCGGGGCTCGCTGCGCAGGCGCACTGGCAGCGCTTTTCGGTGCCATTCGAGTATCCGGTGGCGTTCACGCGAGATCTCTTCGGCCGGCATAATCGCGTCCTTCGCGAGGCGCTCTGCCTGCGCGAGCCGACCAAGCGTCACAGGTGCCTGGTGTTCCTCGATTCCGGGGTCAGCGCAGCGGTTCCGACGATGGAGGCCGAGATCGCGGCCTATGCCGAGGCGCATGCCGATGGAATGATCCTGGTCGCTCCCCCCATCATCGTTCCTGGCGGGGAGGTGGTCAAAACCGAACTTACGCACATCGAGGCGGTCCAGGACGCGATCCACGCCCATGCCATCGACCGCCATTCCTACGTGATCGCCATCGGCGGAGGCGCGTTCCTGGATGCGGTCGGCCTTGCGGCCGCGACAGCCCATCGAGGCGTGCGCCACATCAGGGTGCCGACCACTGTGCTCGCCCAGAACGATTCAGGCGTCGGCGTCAAGAACGCGGTCAATCTAAAGGGACTGAAGAACTATATCGGCACCTTCGCGCCGCCCTGGGCGGTCCTCAACGACTTCGACGTGCTGAAGCACCTGCCACAACGCGAGCGCGTCGCCGGCATATCGGAGGCGGTGAAGGTCGCGCTTATTCGCGACCGCGTTTTCTTCGAGTGGCTCGAGGCGAACGTGGACGCGCTGGCGACGTTCACCGCCACGGAAGAGGAACACATGATCCGCCGCTCGGCGGAACTTCACATGCATCAGATCGCCCATGGGGGAGACCCGTTTGAAGCCGGTTCGGCGCGGCCTCTGGATTTCGGCCATTGGTCGGCGCACAAGCTCGAGGGGCTTACTCGCCACCGCGTACGCCACGGCGAGGCGGTCGCCATCGGCATCGCCCTTGATGCGCGCTATTCGGTGCTTGCGGGGCTCCTTGAGCCGGGCGCTGAGGAACGCATTGCCGTGCTGCTGGAAGGCTTGGGCCTGCGGGTCTGGCATTCGGCGCTCGCCCGTAAGACGGCGGATGGAACGCGGGCGATTCTCGCCGGGCTGGAAGAGTTCCGGGAGCATCTGGGGGGGGCGCTTTCGGTCACGCTGCTGCAGGGCATCGGCGTTGGAGTGGAGGTTGACCGGATTGACCCGAGACTGGTTGAGGCAGCGCTGGACTGGCTGGCGATGCGAGAGGCGGGCTGAATGCGGCTGCCGCGCGACCTCGGTTGGCTGACCTATTGTCTCAACATCCATCCGACGCAGAACTGGGCCGAAACCCGCGCCGCGCTCACCGGCCCGATGTGCGCCGTGCGAGACGCCCTCGGCCCGGACGAGCCCTTCGCGGCTGGCCTGCGCTTTTCCGCCGAGACGGTGCGGGAGCTGGAATCCCCGCGGGCGCGATCGGAGCTCAAGTCGATCCTCGCCGATAACCGGCTGCTGCCGGTTACGGTGAACGGCTTTCCCTATGGTCCCTTCCACGGCACGCGGGTCAAGGAAGACGTTTACCAACCGGACTGGCGCAGCGACGCGCGCCTCGACTACACCTGTTCGCTCGCCGATCTCATGGCCGACATTTCCGCGGCGGGCGAGGTGGTCAGCCTGAGCACCGTGCCGGGAACCTTCAAGCCGCTTGCCGCCGGTGCCGAGGCGAACATGGTAGAGCGCCTGCTGCGCACCGCGGCGCATCTGTCGCGTCTGCGGGAGGTGACTGGCGTGACGGTGGCGCTGGCCCTGGAGCCAGAGCCGTTCTGTTTCCTCGAGACCATCGAGGAGGCGGTGGCCTTCTTCGATGCCTTCCTGTTTTCCGAGGACGCGGTGCGCCGGATGGGGGATCTTGCCGGACTGGATCGCAATGCCGCGGCAATTGCGCTGCCTCGCCATCTCGGCCTTTGCTACGATGTCTGCCATGCCGCGGTGGAGTTCGAGGACGCGGCTGGAAGCATCGCCGCCCTGCGGGTGGCCGGCGTGCCGATCCACAAGCTGCAGCTGAGCGCCGCGCTGCGGCTACCGAGCGTGACACAGGCGGCGCGAAAGGCCCTGCGCTCCTTTGACGAGCCGACCTATCTGCACCAGGTAGTTAGCCGGCGTGGCAATGGTCCGCTGCGACGAGAGCCCGATCTGCCGACGGCACTGGCGCGCGCCGAGGATGCTGACGGAGAGGAATGGCGGGTGCATTTCCACGTCCCGGTCTTCCTCGCCGATCTCGGCGACTTCTATTCGACGCAGGACTTCCTCGCCGAGATCCTCACCATTCACGCGAGGGAGCCGATCTCGGCGCATCTGGAAGTCGAGACCTACACCTGGGACGTGCTGCCGAAAGCACTGCGACACGGATCGGTCGAGGCGAACGTGGCGCGGGAACTTCGCTGGGTCCTCGAGCGGCTGGGGGCATGACGGCCACTACCATCCTGCGTCTCGGCCGGGTGTCAAACCTTCCGACGGTCTGGACCAACGCGCTGGCGGGCGCGGTGCTTGCCGGTGGAGCCGGCACGGCGCAACTCCTGACGGCGATGCTGGCGCTGTCGCTGTTCTACGTCGGCGGCATGTGGCTCAACGATGCCTTTGACGCCGAGATCGACGCGGGCGAGCGCGCCGGGCGCCCTATCCCGCAGGGCGAGATTTCCCGCAGGACGGTGTTCCAAGTCGGATTCACCCTGCTGGCAGCTGGAATCCTGGCCAGCCTCTTCATCGGCCCCACGGCAGCGCTTGTCGGGGTGGCGCTCGCCGGGGCAGTCGTCCTCTACGACTGGCTGCACAAGCGCACGATCCTGAGTCCGGTGCTGATGGGAGCGACCCGTTTCCTGGCCTACGCTCTTGGCGCCGCAGCCGCTGGCAGTTTCCCGGCCGCGGCGCTGGTCGGCGCCCTCGGCCTGTCCGCCTATGTCGTCGGTCTCACCTATGCGGCCAAGCAGGAGGCCTACAACCGCATCGATCGCGCCTGGCCGCTGGGCGTGCTGGCGGCGCCGCTGCTGTATTCGCTCTGGCTGGCAGGGCTCTCTCCGCTGGCGCTGGTGCTCTGGCTGGCACTTGCCGGCGTGGTCGTGGTGGCGCTGCGGCTGTTGTTCCGCCGCGCGCGCGGCGATGTCCCGCGCGGCGTAGTGACCCTGATCGCAGGAATCTCGCTCTACGACGCCGTGCTGATCGCGGCAGCCGGCGAAGCCGGACTGGCGCTTGCCGCCGCCGCCGGATTCCTTATGACGCTGGCGCTGCAGCGCCTCGCCCCGGGAACCTGATCAATCGAAGACGTGGTCCAGCACCAGCCGCTTGAAGTCCGTTGCACGCACCGGGCCCGCCGACAGCAGCTCCGGCGCCGAGGAAATCACCAATGGGCCCTCGTTTGGATCGTCCGTCAGGCGGCCGTGCGTTCCCTTCACCAGCTGGGTATCTTTCAGTGATATGACGTCGAGGAGCTGACGGTAGCCGAGCTTGCGCTTGGCGAGCTTCCAGGCGGCGGCGAGCTTCGGGGCGCGCATCGCCGGATCCATGAACAGCTCCACCGGGTCATATCCGGGCTTGCGGTGGATATCGACGGTGCGGGCGAAGTCCGGAGCATTCGCGTCGTCCAGCCAATAGTAGTAGCTGAACCAGCGGTCCGCCTCCGACACCGCCACGAGCTCCCCGGAGCGCGGGTGGTCGAGCCCGTTGGCCCGCTTGCCGGCCTCGTCCCAGACGCTTTCCACCCCTTCGAGATCGGCCACGAGCCGCGCAACCTCGCCAATGCGCCCCGGATCCCGCACGTAGATGTGAGCGATCTGGTGGTCGGCCATGGCGAAGGCGGCGCTGGCGCCGGCGTCGAACGCTTCCCTGCCGTGCTCCTCCGGACGGACGGCAAGCAGTCCTGCCCGGCGCAGGGCGCGGTTGATGTGCACCGCGTCGGTGGCGCGGGTGATGCCGTACTCGGAAACGACGATGAACCGCTGCCCGTCGCGCTCTGCCGCCTCGATGAGCGTCCCGCAGAGGGCGTCCACCTCGGCCAGATCCTGCTGCAGGCGCGGATGTCCAAGATCGGGGCCGAGCCTCTGCAAGTTGTAGTCGAGATGCGGCAGGTAGGTCAGCGTCAGGGTCGGCGTTCGCGTCTCCATTACGTGCAACGTTGCTTTGGCGATCCAGTCGGACGAGGTGATGTCGGCCAGTGGGCCCCAGAACTTGAAGAGCGGGAACGTTCCGAGCCTTGCATTCAGTTCGTCGTGCAGTTCCGGGGGGTAAGCGTAGTGGTCGGGCAGCTTGCGGCCGTCCGCCGGGTACATGGGGCGCGGAGTCGCCGAGAAGTCGGCACTCGAGTACATGTTGTACCACCAGAACATCTTGGCGCAGGTGAAGGCGGCATCGCGCGCCTTGCCGGCTTCCCAGATATTCTCGCCGGCCACGAGGTTCTCGGGCTGGCGCCAGAGCAGCACCTCGCGAAGATCGCGGAAATACCAGCCGTTTGCCACGACACCGTGCTCGCGAGGCAGAAGGCCTGTCGCGAGGGTGGCTTGGACCGTGCAGGTGACGGCGGGCGTGACGCTGGTCAGGTGGCGCATTCCACCCCGCGCCGCGAGCCGCGACAGATGCGGCGTATGAGGTCCGAGGAGATGCGGCGACAGCCCGACGACGAGGATGACAAGGGTGCGATTCATGGCGGCGACAATCCTCCGGAACGCCCGTCATTGCAACGCCGCGGACTGGCCGCCGAAGGGCAATGCGTCTATGGTCAGTCCTGCTGAAATGAGGGGGATCGGGAACGTCAAATGGCGAAGCCGGAAGAACTTCTGAGGGAGTGGGTCTTGCGTCAGGCCGGCGCGGAGGCGGGTTGGGTCCGCGACCAGCTCGACGCGCTCGCCACCGGCGCACCCGAGCGCGATCTGCACCTCTTCCTTGGTCTCGCTCCCCGGCGGCTCGGCAAGGCCGATCTGGCGCTCAGCCCGGAAGATCACGCCGCCGCAGCCGCTGCCCGGCCCGGCTGGCGCGTCGCCGGCTGGAGCATCGACGGTGCCGCGCGGGTGCTGGCGCTGCTGGTTCACTCCGGACAGCGACCATTCGCGGAGCGGTTCAAGGATCTGCGGCGCACGGCGGATGCCGCCGAGCTCGTGGCGCTCTATCGCGGATTGCCGCTGTACCCCGATCCCGCGAGCCTCTCGTTCGAGGCGGGGGAGGGGCTGCGCTCCAACATGCGGGCGGTCTTCGAGGCTATTGCGCACGAGAACCCGTATCCGCGCGAGAATTTCGACGAACACCGCTGGAACCACATGATTCTCAAGGCCCTGTTCGTCGGCAGCCGGCTGTCGCCGATCCAGGATCTGGACGAAAGGGCGAACCCGGAGCTTGCCCGCATCCTGCGGGAATACGCTCACGAGCGCTGGTCCGCTGGCCGACTTGTCACGCCGGAACTTTGGCGCTGCGTTGGCCCATTCGCCGTTGACGCGGCCGCGATCGCCGACCTCGAGCGGGCGCTGCGGGGCGAACGAGTCGAGGCTGCCGCGGCGGCGCTGGCGCTGGCGGCCAGTCCGCTACCTGAGGCCCGGACGGTGCTCGCCGCGCGTCCGGAGGCGGCGGCGGCGATCGAATCGGGTCGACTGACCTGGAATAGCCTGGAAGAGGTCGCCTGAGATGTACATCGATCCGCACGCACACATGATCAGCCGCACCACCGACGACTACGAGGCGATGGCCGCCGCCGGCATCGTCGCGCTGATCGAACCGGCCTTCTGGACCGGCCAGCCCCGTACCTATGTCGGCACCTATGTCGACTATCTGTCGTCGATCGTCGGCTGGGAGCGGTTTCGCGCCGGACAGTTCGGCATCCGTCACTACTGCACCGTCGGGCTCAACTCGAAGGAAGCCAACAACGAGGAGCTGGCCGAGGGAGTGATGGATTGGCTGCCGCGTTTCGCCCTGAAGGAGGGCGTCGTGGCAATCGGCGAGATCGGCTACGACGAGCAGACGGCGCTCGAGGACAAGTACTTCCGCGCCCAGCTCGAACTCGCCAAGGAGTTGGACCTGCCGGTAATGGTGCACACCCCGCACCGCGACAAGAAGCGCGGCACCTCGCGCTCCATGGATGTCGTCGACGAGCACGGCATCGACCCCTCCAAGGTGATCATCGACCACAACAACGAGGAGACGGTGGCGGAAACCCTCCAGCGAGGTTACTGGGCCGGCTTCTCGATCTACCCATCCACCAAAATGGGCAATGCTCGGATGGTCGAGATCCTCATGCGTTACGGCGCGGAGCGAATCATCGTCGACAGCGCATGCGACTGGGGCATCTCCGACCCGCTCGGCGTACCGAAAACGGCGCGGCTGGCTCTGGAGCGGGGGGTGCCGGAAGCCGACGTACGCAGGGCCTGTTATGCGAACGCTCTGGCGGCTTATGGACAGAGCGGACAGATGGCGGAGGCGGACTGGCTGAACCCTCCGGGGATCGACCAGAGGACGCTGTTCGAGGGAAACTCGATATTGCGCGGCGGCCGCGACCCGCTCGTGCGCGAGCATCAGGGGGCGGCTGCGCGGGATGGCATCCTGATCGAGTAGCCGCCGGTGGAACCCGCAGGCCCGCGAAACGGGGCAGGCGGGGCTTCCACCCGGCGGTGACGGAGAAGGCGGAGCAAAACCGCCATTCCCGGCAGGATCAGCGGCAGGTCAGGGGGTGAAGTTGTTGCTGAGGACGTACGCTGTTACTGCCATGCGCTCTTCCTTGCTGAAGACATCCTTCCAGGCCGGCATCTTCTTGATGCCGTTCGTGACCCGGTCATAGACGAAGTCCGGCGTGTATCGCTTTGGCTTGAGCTTCGGCGCCTTGCCGGGATACGCGCGCGCGCCGTGGCAGCCGCCACAGGTGACCCAGACTTCCTTCCCGACGGCTATGTGGGTCGGGTCGTTCAAGAACGCCTCGTCGAATACGGCCGGAGTCTCGTCTGCTTCCGTTTCCACGGACGCGGCTTCCTCAGTCGTCGGCTCCGCGGCGCCCGCCGCCGGTTGCTGGGTGTTCTGCGCAAACCGGACCGGGCTCTCCTGCGCCTGCGCAATTGCGCTCGCGCCTCCCGCTGCGACAGCCCCGTATATGGCCGCCGCCAAGACCGGAAAGACCAGGCCCGATGATTTCCAAGCCGCCATATTCGGTTTCCTCCAGGTGGATTATCTCTGTTTCTGGTTGGGGCGTGGCGGGACCCGCCACGCCCCCAAATCGTGGTTTTCAGGAATCTTAGTTGTTCTTCATTTCCTCGCCGGCCGCCGCTTCCGGATTTTCCTCCGGTGCGTCGGCGGCGTTCCCGGAGGCCGCAGGCGTGGCCGTGCCCCCGGAGCTCGATGTGTCCGAACCACCCTCGGCGGGGACGATCTTGTAGATCGTGTCGAGGCTGCCCCATGGGCCGGTGGTGAGGGAGGTGAGGGCGTATACCTCACCCTCCGAGTCCTGGGCGAAGGCGAGAACGTACGGGTTCTTCCCTTCCATGTTGGTGGTGGCTACCTCCATCGACCACTCGCCGTTGTCGCCCTTTGTGCCGACAAAGATCTGGCCGTCCATGGCAGCGAACGACTTCGACCAGTCGCCAAAGATGTATTTGCCGTCCCAGTCCTTGTTGGCGCCGCGATAAATGTATCCGCCGGTGACCGAGATGCCCTTGCAGTCCGTTGGCTTGGCCGTGCAGTTGCCATATTCCAGGATCGGCAACTTCAGTCCGGCGGTGTCGCAGGACGTCGGATGCTCATCCGGCTTGGTGTAATCGAAGCAGTGCGAAGCTTCCATCTTGCGCCAACCGAGGTTGTCGCCTTCCTCGATCACGTCCACTTCCTCGTAGCTGTTCTGCTGGACGTCGCCGCAATAGAGCGTCTTTCCGTCCGCCATGTCGAAGGAACAGCGCCAGGGGTTGCGCAGGCCGTAGGCGTACATCTCCGGCTCGGCGCCGGGCGTGTCGACGTCAATCCGGTGGATCTTGCCGTTCGGGGAGTCCTGATCCTGGCCGTTGCCCTCGGTGACATTGTGGCCGATACCCCAGTCGTTGGCGTAGCCGCCGTCACCGGTGGAAAAGTACAGCTTGCC
This sequence comes from Aurantimonas sp. C2-5-R2, assembly GCF_036549495.1. NCBI lineage: Bacteria > Pseudomonadati > Pseudomonadota > Alphaproteobacteria > Hyphomicrobiales > Aurantimonadaceae > Aurantimonas > Aurantimonas sp. C2-5-R2. The sequence goes on along the minus strand of NZ_JAZHLJ010000046.1, from coordinate 8,958 downwards.
GTCGCCGCCGAAGCCGATCCAGTGGCCGTTGTGGTTGAACTGCGGCCAGTCGATCGAACTGATGCGCCTTTCCGACTCGCGGTCGGCGACGTCCGGATCGTCTTTGGAGACGGTGTACTCAGCTATGACGTTGGTGTGATCCCACCAGAACATCTTTGCCAGATCGTTCTGGAACCTTGTGGGCGCACTGTAGGCGACGTAGAATTTTCCGTTCGTGGCGAAGTCTGGGTGGAATGCGAGACCCAGCATGCCGCGCTCGTCGAAGTCTCCCCACAGGTCGACGATGCGGTCGCGGATATCGAGGAACGGCTCTCCCATAAGCTCCCCGTCCGCGTCGATGATGCGGATGCGGCCGAACTGCTCGACCACGAACTTGCGGTCGTCGTTCGGTGGCTGCACCATGACCAGCGGCGCGTTCACCCCGGTCACGTAGGGCTCGAGAGTTACCTTCACCTGCGCGCTCGATATGCCGGTGAACGATAGCAGGCTCACGCCGGCCAATATTGCCAGTGAGATTCTCATTCGCATGTGTTCCTCCACCCATTTCGGTTTGCGCCCGACGACTGCACCTCGGCGCTTTCAGGCATCTCAACGCTATTCCGACGTTTCAGCATTGTCCATCAAGATGACAGGACGGTAAGAAACGGGCGGGAGGGCAAGCTGCCACGGCGCGCCGGAATCGCGGCAAGGCGGATCGGGAGCCCTTGCCAGCGAAGTCGCCTGGTCCCTGTTGCAGGCCGCACAAACACCCGCGCCCGGTCGTCGCGCGGGCGGCGGCAGAGCGCATTGACAGTGATGCAGCCTTCGGCGAAGCTGCCCGCTCTGGTCCGGTTCCCAGACCAGCTAGCTTCCAGAGTCCATTCGCGATGTCGCTGACAAGCTTCGTCCTCGAAAACGCCCTCGAACTTCGCGAGGCCATCGTACGGCGCAACGTGCGTGACGTCGTGGCGGGAAAGATCGCCGCGCTGATCGCTTCGGGGATACTCAAGCTCGGAGACGATCTGCCGAGCGAACGTGATCTCGCTGCCGCGCTGCAGGTCAGTCGTGAGACCGTCCGCAGCGGCATCCAGATGCTTGCGGCGAGGGGGCTGCTGGTAGTGACGCAGGGCGCGCGGACGAAGGTTGCTTCGGACAGCGTCGGCCAGGACTTCGTTGGCCTGCGGGAATCCAAGCTCATCAACAGCTACGACATCGAGAGCATCCACGCGTCCCGGCTGCTGGTCGAACGGCAGGTCGTCGCCAGCGCGGCTGAGCGGATCGATGCGGAAACGCTGAGATTCCTGGAGGACTCGCTGAAGGCCCAGAGACACGCAGCCGCCGACCCCGTCCGGTTCCTGATCATCGATCGGGAATTCCACGTGACCATCTACAGGTGCAGCGGCAACAAGGTGCTCGCCGACTTCGTCGCCGATCTTTACGGCTACATGATGGAGCACCGGCGCAAGGCCGTCGCTGAGCCAGGCGCGATCCTCAGGAGCTATGGCGATCATCAGGCGATCGTCGCCGCGTTGCGGGCGAAAGACCCGGAAGCCACAACCCGCGCCTTCGACGTCCATCTGGACCGCATCTACCGGACCACGATGAGTATCCTGGCGCACGCGGGCGCGAAGTCACGGGGTCGCGCGGCGTAGTGCTGGCGATGACGGAACACATGCCGAGGGCTCCCGGCTGTAGGGGTCGACAAGGGAGGAAACGATGCAGAAGCGAAGCTTGTTGAAAGCCATCACCCTCGCGGCCATCACGGCCGCAGCGGGTCTATCGGGTGTCGCGCCGGCGCTGGCGCAGTCGAAGGAGATCGTCTATCTGACGCCCGGCCTGGACCTGCCGTTCTGGCGTTACCTTTCGAAAGGCGTGGAGTCTGTCGCAAAGGAAAAGGGCTACGGCTTCCAGGCGCTGGACTCTCGCAACAACGCCCAGACGCAACTCCAGAACGCCCAGGACGCCATCGCGCGGGGTGTGGCGGGCATCGTCATCTCTCCGACCGATTCCTCGACCGCGCCTAGCGTGCTCACCCTCGCCAAGCAGAGCGACATTCCGGTGGTGATCGCCGACATCGGCACCAACGAGGGCGAATACATCTCATTCATCATCTCCGACAATTACGAGGGCGCCAAGGGCGTTGGTGAGGCGCTCGCCGCCGCGTTAAAGGAGAAGGGCTGGGAGGATAGCTCAGTCGGACTGGTGACGATCTCGCAGGCCCGCAAGAACGGCCAGGCCCGCACCCAGGGCTTCCGCGACGGGCTGGCCGAAGGCGGCGCCACCGGCAAGGAGGCGGGATTGCAACAGATGCAGTCGTATACCGCCGACGAAACCTTCAAGTTCGTCCAGGACATGCTGACGGCCAATCCGGAAATGCGCGGCCTGTTCGTGCAGACCGACCAGCCGGCGATCGGCGCGTTGCAGGCGATCAAGGCGGCCCGCCGGCAGGGCGAAGTGCTCGTCGCCGCCTTCGACGGCATCCCCGAGTTCGTCGACCTGCTGAAGTCGGGCGACATCGTCGCCTCGGGCATGCAGCAGCCTTACCTGATGGGGCAGAAATCGGCGGAGGCGCTGTTCGAGCATCTGGACGGCGGCAAGCCGGAGAAGGAGATTACGGTACCGATCCTCGTTGTGACCTCCAAGAACATCGACGAGGTCCTGCCGACGGTGAAGGAAACGGTGTTCGCCAACGAGATGGAATGATGCCGCCTTTCGGCTCGTCCCGGATTTATGGACGAGCCGAGGCGTTCGTCGGGGAGAGGGCGGCGCGGTCGCCTTCTCGCCTGTCGCGACCAGTCTCGCCAGGATCCATCCGGATGACCTTTCCACCCGCCGCCGACGCGCTTCTGCTCGACGCCTCGGGGATCGACAAGACCTTCGGCCGGACGCGCGCCCTCCGCGGGGCGTCGCTGACGCTGCGCGCAGGCGAAATCCACGCACTCCTCGGCGCCAACGGCGCCGGAAAGTCGACGCTGTCGAAGGTGATTTCCGGCCACGTGACCCCGGACGCCGGACATCTTCTCCACAAGGGCAGCCCGCTCGTCCTGCGCTCCCCCCGCGACGCGCTGACCGCCGGCATCGCGATCGTGATGCAGGAAACGACGCTGGCTCCGGACTTGACGGTCCTGGAAAACATCTTCCTCCCCGAACTCGGCGCGCCCGGATGGCTATCCCACGCCGGCATGCGCAAGCGGGCCGCGGCTATCCTCGACGATCTGGGCCAGGGCGGCGCGCTGCCGCTCGAGACCGAGGTCGGCAGGCTGTCGACCGCTCAGCGCCAGCTTGTGGAAATCGCCAAGGCGCTGGCGCTCGAGGCCGAACTCATCATCTTCGACGAGCCCACAGCTTCGCTGAGCGCCGGCGAGGTAGAGCGGTTGTTCGACGTAATGGCGCGGCTCAAGGACAGCGGCCGCGCGCTGGTTTTCGTGTCGCACCGGCTCGAGGAGGTGTTCGCCATTACCGATCGCGTTACCGTCATGCGCGACGGCGAAACCGTCGCCTCGAACCGTCAGACGACATCACTCAGCCAGAGCGAGATCATCCGCCTGATGGTCGGGCGCGATCTCGGCGCGATCTACCAGGACAAGGGCTTGGTCGCGTCGGCCGACACGGCGCCGGTGGTGTTCGAGGTCAGGGATCTAGTCGCCCCGCCGGTCGTGCGCGGCATCTCCTTCGCCGTCAGGCAAGGGGAGATACTGGGTCTCGGCGGTCTCGTCGGCGCCGGCCGCTCCGAGGCGGCGGAAGCGATCTTCGGATTGCGGCCACGCACGGGCGGCGAAATGTGGCTCGCCGGCAAGAAGGTCGATTTCCGCCGCCCGGCCGACGCGGTGCGAGCCGGCCTCGGCTTCGTCCCGGAAGACCGGCGAGTGCAGAACATCGTTCCGGATATGTCGGTGCGCGAGAACCTGCTGCTCGCCCATCTCGGCGCCCATCGGGGTTTCGGGCTTGGTTACGCGAAACGACAGGGCAAGATCGATGAATTGCTGCGGCTTCTCGACCTGCCGGCGCACCGCTTGCTCGACGCCAGCATGCTGAATTTTTCCGGCGGCATGCAGCAGAAGATCATAATCGCGCGATGGCTGCTCATCAAGCCCGACGTTCTCATCCTCGACGAGCCCACGAAGGGGGTCGACATCGGCACGCGCCAGGCGATCTACGGCATCCTCCAGCGGATCGCGGCCGAGGGGGCGGGCGTCGTCGTCATCTCTTCCGACTTCGAGGAGCTCCTCGGCGTCTCGACACGCATTGTCGTGATCAGCGACGGGTATTCGATCGCCGACATGCCGAGCGCGATGCTCGACGAGGAAAAGCTGACGCTTCTGGCGGCCCCCCGCACATCGATGCAGCGTAACACGGCCCTGCTCGAGGAACTGGCGAGCGAATGCGGCGGCGCGGGCTTCTGGGCGCTCATCGAGGAGGACAGGCTGATCTGCCTGAACTCAGTCGTCGCCGATCCCGCCGCTTCTCCAGGCTTTTCCGCCGGCGAGGCCGTGCGCTTCGAGGAAAGCGCCATTCCGAGGGGGCTGTCGCAACGCGGCAAAGGCTTCGTCAGCGAAGCCGACGGCAGGCTTTCCACACTTGTGGCGCCCATCTGCGGCCGCCGCGGGCACGATCTCGGCTGGGTCGGCCTCACGGTCGGCGGCGTCGGGGACAAGCCCTCTGCCGACCACATCAGACAACGGATCGAGAGCCTCAATGCTTGAGCGGACGAAGACGGCCGACATCGCCGACCGGGAAAGCGCGGCGATGGCCGGATCGGACCGAAACGGCAGCGCGGGAATCGTCGCCCGCATGTCGAAGCAGCTCGAAATCCGGATGCTCGGCCTTGCGCTGATCATTGCCGTCGGACTGTCGTTTGCCTCGCCCTACTTCCTGACGCAGACGAACATCTTCAACATTCTCGATCAGTCGGTCGTCATCGGCCTCGTGGCGATCGGCATGACGTTCGTGATCCTGACCGGGGGCATCGACCTTTCGGTCGGATCGGTCGCGGGCCTGACCGGCATCCTGCTCGGCCTCGCGCTCAAGGACTATCCAATTCCGGTGGCGATCCTCATGGCGGTCGCCTCCGGCGCCGGCATCGGCCTCCTGTCGGGGATACTCGTGGCCTATTTCGGGCTCGCCGCCTTCGTTGTGACGCTCGGTGTTATGGCGATCGCGCGCAGTCTCGCCTACATCGTGTCGGGGCAGACGGCGATCTCCGGCATCCCTTCGGACCTTTCGTCAATCGTCTACACGTCCTTTCTCGGCATCCCCACAAACGTCCTCGTGCTCGGCGCGATGTATCTCCTGGCGTGGCTATACCTCACCTATACCAAGGGCGGCCGGACCATCTACGCGATCGGATCGAACAAGGAGGCTGCACGGGCCGCCGGGCTCAGCGTCCTGTTCTATTCGGTGCTGCCCTACATGATCTCCGGCGCCTTCGCCGCCGTCGCGATCACCTTCTCCATAGCGCAGCTGCTGTCGGCCGATCCTCTCGCCGGCAACCTCATGGAACTCGACGCCATCGCGGCGGTGGTCATTGGCGGGGCGAGCCTCTACGGCGGGCGAGGCTCCATCATCGGCACCCTGATCGGCGTCCTGATCATGGTGATGATCCGCAACGGGCTGAACCTCCTCGGGGTCTCGCCCTTCTGGCAAGGCTCGGCGATCGGCTCCATCATCATCCTGGCGCTTCTGGTCGAGCGCCTGGTCAGCAGTCGGGCCGAACGTTGATTCACTATCGGGAAAAGATCATGTCGCAGCCAAGCCGAAGCGTCGCCCTCACCGGAACCGAAGAGCCGGTAACCCCGCCCCGCATCCTGCGCGCCGGCGCCCTGTCGGCCGAGCTCGACAACGGCAATCTGCGCGCCATCCGGTACGGCTGGGTCGAGATCATCCGCGCGGTCTCATTCCTCGTGCGGGACCGGAACTGGGGCACCTACAACGCCACGATCGATGATCTGAAGGTTGAGGAAAGCGCGGAGCGCTTCGAGGTATACTACAGCGCCCGCGCCGTGGACGCCGAACAGAGCTTTCGCTACAGCGCCCGTATCGTCGGGACGCCGCAATCACTGGATTTTTCCGCCGAGGGTGAAGCGGAATCCGCGTTCCGGACCAACCGCACCGGCTTCGTCGTCCTGCATCCGCTGGAGGGCGTCGCCGGGCGTCCCGTGACCATCGAGCATGTCGATGGCAGCATGGAGGAAAGCCGTTTCCCGGAGATCATCGATCCGTTGCAACCGATGATGGAGTTGCGCGCGCTTACCCACGAACCAGTTCCGGGTGTCGAGGTCTCGTGCCGGATGGAAGGCGACACCTTCGAGATGGAGGATCAGCGCAACTGGACCGACGCCTCCTACAAGACCTATGTGCGCCCGCTCGCAAAGCCCTGGCCGTATACGCTCTCGCCGGGCGAGCGGCTGGTCCAGTCCGTCAGCCTCGCCGTGAAGGGCGAGGCAACCGGTAAAGACGGCGGCGACGGCCGGCCGGTGGCGCTCGAACCCAGGCCCGGCGCCGGAATCCCGCCGCGTGTCGGCGTCGGGCTGCAACGCTCCGAGTTGGCGGCGACCCGCGACGTTCTCGACCTGCTGAAATCGCTCGCCCCGCACTATGTCGTCTATCACCATGACCCTCGGACAGGCGAAGCGGCCGACCTTTCGCTCGCGGCCGACATCTGCCGGGCACTCGGAGCCGAGCCTTGGCTGGAGGCGGTCATCGCCGAAGTCGACGGCTTCGCCGAAGAGGTAGCGGCTCTCGGTCGAAGTGTCGCCGCGATTGGCTCGCCGTTCAAGGTCGTGCAGATATCGCCGGCGGCCGACCTGAAGAGCACGCTGCCGGGCAGCCAATGGCCCCCCGCGCCGCCCGCCGATGAACTGTACCGGGCAGCGCGCGCGGCGTTTCCGCAGGCAAGGATCGCCGGCGGAATGTTCTCGTTCTTTACCGAGCTCAACCGCAAGCGACCGCCCCTCCAGGACCTCGACCTCGTCGGTTTCACCACGTCCGCGATCGTTCATGCCGGCGACGACCGAACGGTGATGCAGAACCTCGAGTCGCTGCCGTTCGTCGCGGCGAGCGCCCGTGCGATCGCTGGGGACAGGGGCTTCATCGTCGGGCCGAGCGCCATCGGCATGCGCATGAATCCCTATGGCGATGCTCCGGTGAGGAACCCGTCCGACGAGCGCCAGGCGATGAAGGAGAACGATCCGCGTCAGCGCGGCTTGCTCGGAGCGGCGTTCGCGCTGGGCTATTTCGCCCATTTCGCGCGCGGCGGCGCCGAGGCGATCGCCTTCGGGGGCACCACCGGGCCGCACGGCGTGGTGGCGCTCGAGCAGGCCTGGCGGCAGCCGGGTTTCGAGGAGACCGGCGGGGTGTTCCCGGTATTCCACGTGCAGCGGGCGCTGGCGCAACTGTCGAAACGCCCGATGCGTGATGTCACCTCGTCCGATCCGGGCGGCATCCAGGCACTCGCCGCCACGCTCGACGACGGGGAGGTCCTGCTGGTGGCCAATCTCACCGACGCGCGGAAGACGATCGCGCTCCCGTTCGACATGGCGCGGGCGAGGATACTCGACGCCGGCAGCTTCGCCGAGGCGGCGGCCTCGCCATCATTCCTCGACGATATGCGTCCCGCCTCGGGACGCGAGCTCGTCCTCGATTCCTACGCCGTCGCGAAAGTCTCCTCCGGTTGAGCCCGGACGAGAGTCTGCCTCAAAGCCGCGCCGGCGATCCATGCGGCCCCGGGGGCGTCAGCGCGGCAGCCGAACGCCTCGGAATGCTTACGCAGCTCCTGCCGTTCGAGCCGGGCGAAGCCGCGTTTGGTGCGCACCGTCACCAGTTACCCGGCCACGAACTGCTTCAGCCATTCATTCTCGATGCATGCGTCGCTGGCCGCGGCATTGATGCTGCCGTCGGGGAACAGCACGAGCCGCTCGGCGGCCTTCGCCTTCTGGATCGCGCCCCGCGATAGCCCGACATGGGCGGCGTACTGGCGCTCGCTCATGCCCTGCATCGACGGCTCCGATTATCATTCAGAATCAGGCGCTTATTGAGTTGATAAGCGTCGCGACCGGAGCAAACGTCCTGTCAGAAGGACGATGCAACTCACCACGGAGCGACCCCGATGACCCGCCGCGCGACCGACAACACCAAGGCCCTCGACGGCCTTCATCGCCGCCAAGTTCGAGATCGACGCGATGCTGGAGCGCCTCAAGGCGCTCAGCGACGGCCACTTCAAGACCCCCCCGACGAGATCAACTGGGGCCATGTCGGCACCGTGAGCCATTACCGCGCCAAGCTGCGCGAGATCACCGACAGCGCCTTCAACGAAGGCGAACACGCCGAGTGAGACGACCCACGCCCGGTCCCGCCCGCCGACTGGCGGGCTCGACCTCGTAGAAGGGCCCGCATCCCGCGCGCCCCGATACGGGAGACGACGATGACCCAGCTTTCCGACACCCAAGCCCTGATCCTGAGCGCCGCCGCCCAGCGGCCCGATCACATTGCCGTGCCGCTGCCCGAGAGCCTGCGCGGCGGCGCTGCCGCCAAGGTGGTTGGCGCGATGCTCGCCAAGGGCTTCCTCGAAGAGGTCGATGCCGACATGCGCATAGGCGAGCCCGTCTGGCGCGCGCCCTCGCGGGCGATCTCGGTGAGCCGGTCAAGGATCGATCCGGGCTGGTGAAGCGGGGTGATCGTGGTATCGTCTTTCATGGCGTATCGATCCATCGGGAGGTTATGGCAGGCTTCAGCACCCGCCACGATACGCCGCCGTCTCAGGCCCCATCACCCATTTTCAGCCATAGCTCTCGCGCACGTGCAGGCCGTCTATCTGGATCACCACGAGGTCGAGTTTGGACAGATCGGCGCCCATGAAGGCGTCAAGCTTCTCCGACGACAGGGCAACGAACCGCCGCGAGGTCGCAGATTTCGACACCCCGCTGCCAGGATCCACAGGAACGTCGCCCTCCGGCAGTCGCACAGCCCGACCGAACCGCCGCG
>NZ_JAZHLJ010000045.1:0-33691 GCF_036549495.1 Aurantimonas sp. C2-5-R2 | reverse complement strand
GAAATCTCAAGCATGCTTTCTCCACCGCATAATCTGCGGTGTTAGAAAGAGTCGCCAAGCCTCGTGACCACACAACCTGCGCAAGAGCCACGAATGCGGGGCAAGTCCACCCCGCCTCTTCGCCACTCTCGGTCTGGCCAGGGGCGACGGCCGATATGCCAGGCTATTGAAGGCGCTCGCCAGGATTGATCTGCTCATCCTGGACGACTGGGGACCCGAGAAACTCGACGACGATCGGCGGCGTGATCTCCTTGAGATCGTCGAGGATCGATACGAGCGGCGGTCGACTATTGTCACCAGCCAAATCCCCGTGGATCGCTGGTGGGAAATCATCGGCAATCCCACGATCGCTGATGCCATCCTCGATCGGCTCGTCCACAATGCCTCCCGCATTGAACTGACAGGAGAGAGCCTGCGAAAGCACCGTCAGATGCCGACGGTCGCATCAAACCCTTGACCTGAACTCCAACCCGAGCACATCATCGAAATCGACCCAGGATAAGTCCAGGAAAGTGGCCGGCTTCAAATCGGAACGGCGGCCGGAATGAAAGCGGAACAGGTGGCCGGCTTCGTCGGAATCCGCATGTCGCATCCAGCGCCCATACGCGTCGACGATGGCCAGGCCCTGCAGCGCTTTGGCAAGCGTCAGGCGGGTCATGCCGAGACGCGCGGCCACCTCGGCGATCGCCGCCTCGCGGGAGCGGCTTTCGCTCGTCCCTTCTAGGGCAGCCTCGGCGGCCCTCGCCTGCTTCGTCCATGCCTGCACAGGTCGCATGCGCTGCTGTCTAACAGCGACCCGGCGCGAAAGCGAGCTTGGCTTATCTAGCTGGCGAGTGCCGCCTTCAGCTTCGGCACCAGGTCGATCTTCTCCCAGGAAAACGAGCCGTCGCGCCCGGGTTTGCGGCCGAAATGGCCATAGGCCGAGGTCTTCGCGTAGATCGGCTTGTTGAGGTCGAGATGACGGCGAATTCCGGTCGGGGACAGATCCATGACCTCCCGAATCGCCGCCTCGATCTGTTCTTCCGTCACCTTCTTGCCGGTGCCGTGCAGATCGACATAGATCGACAGCGGCTGGGCGATGCCGATCGCATAGGCGATCTGGATCGTGCAGCGATCGGCGAGCTTGGCGGCGACCACGTTCTTGGCGAGATAGCGCGCCGCATAGGCGGCGGAACGATCCACCTTGGTGGTGTCCTTGCCGGAGAAGGCGCCGCCGCCGTGCGGCGCCGCGCCACCATAGGTATCGACGATGATCTTGCGGCCGGTAAGGCCGGCGTCGCCGTCGGGGCCGCCGATGACGAATTTCCCCGTCGGATTGATGTACCAAACGCAGTCATCCGCGATCGGAAAATCGCCGAGAGCCTCGCGGATATAGGGTTCGACGACGGCGCGAACTTTGGCCGAGTCCCAGCTTTCCTCGACATGCTGCGTGGACAGGACGATCGAGGTGACCTCGGTCGGATCGCCGTCGACATAGCGGACGGTGACCTGGCTCTTGGCGTCGGGACCCAGCAGCCCGGCGTCGCCCTCGCCCTTTTTGCGCGCGGCCGCCAGAAGCTCGAGGATCTTGTGGGCATAGTAGATCGGCGCCGGCATCAGCTCGGGCGTCTCGCGGCAGGCATAGCCGAACATGATGCCCTGATCGCCGGCGCCCTCGTTCTGAGCGTTCGCCCCATCGATATGCTTGACGTCCGAGGCCTTGNAGTAGATCGGCGCCGGCATCAGCTCGGGCGTCTCGCGGCAGGCATAGCCGAACATGATGCCCTGATCGCCGGCGCCCTCGTTCTGAGCGTTCGCCCCATCGATATGCTTGACGTCCGAGGCCTTGTCGACGCCCTGGGCGATGTCGGCCGACTGCGAATGCAGCAGGACGTCGATCTTCGCGGTCTTCCAGTGAAAGCCGTTCTGGGCATAGCCGATGTCGCGGATGGCGCGGCGAGCGGCGGACTTGAAGCGGGACGGATTGATGACCTCATTGCCGTGCTTGTCGGTCTTCATCAGACTTGGCGGCAGCCGGACTTCACCGGCGATCACGACGCGATTGGTCGTGGCGAGCGTCTCACAGGCGATGCGGACCGACCAGGGATCGACCCCGGTCTTCTTGGCTTCGCGATAGACGAGATCGACGATCTCGTCGGAAATCCGATCGCAAACCTTGTCTGGATGGCCTTCCGAGACGCTTTCGCTGGTGAAGACAAATTCCGAACGCGCCATCTTTACCCCTCTTCGATTCCGGGAATCGCCCGTCTCAACTCCGCAGCCGGTCAACAGCGCGATGGTTCGACGGGACGAAAAGCTGCGTGGCGGGAGATTGGGCTCCCGACACATATATTGCGCGGTGCGGTGTGGGGCAACGAGGGTGGAAGGTCAAGTGCGACTTGCGCCGCCGCCGGGGCGTGCCGCCTTGCAGATCATCCAGACCATGATCGTCTGCGCAACCGACGGGTTGCGCGACCAGCCTCGTCGCATGACGCGGATGCAATTGATCCGGACGCTCGCAGCCAGGCGCCCCGACCTGACGGCCTATCGCGATGGGGAGGGAGGCCGCTTACCGCATAAGCCTCAGTCGCTGCCCGCCGCTACAACCAGCTTGACGGACGCGACACCTCAGGGCTGCGGTCAGCGCGTACCAGCGCTACCATCTGCTCCCGAAACTCGGTCGGATAAGGGGCTCTCGTTCTCGGCATTCGGACACTCTCCAATGAAAGTCAGATCGTGTCCACACAACCGGGGGAACTCCAAAAAGTCTCTTGCCGCAAACCGTCGGCGCAGTCTACTTCCATCTTCCGGTCACTCTTTGGTGCATCAAAATGGAAGTTTCTGTAAGCGTCGGTATCATCACTTACAACAGCGCCAAGACGATCGATTCCACGCTCTCGAGTTTGTCTGCGGCTGCGAGCGCCTTCCCCGGCGAGGTTCGCGTCCTCATTCGCGATAACGGCTCGCAGGACGAGACTGTCTCCTTGATCCAGCGTGCTGTGAAAGCGCAGCCCGCGCGCATCGTCATTGTGCTCGGCGGCGACAACATTGGTTACGGACGCGGGCATAACGCGATCCTCGGCAGAACGAAGGCGCCGATACACGTCATCTGCAACCCTGACATCGTGGTCGGTCCGGATTTCTTCGCGCGCTCCCGTGCGTTTCTCGAGGCAAATCCCGACGTCGGACTGATGAGCCCTCGCATGACCTGGGGCGACGGCACGCTCCAGCATGCCAACCGACGCCATCCCACCGTCCTCGACCTTGCGCTCAGGCGCTTCGCGCCTGGTGTCATTCGCGCGGCATGCAAGGGGCGCATGGCGCGCTACGAGATGGCGGACGTCGGCTACGACCGGGTCGTGGACGTGCCCTTCTGCTCGGGCGCGCTGATGGTCTGCCGCCGCGCGGCGCTCGACGCGGTCGGCGGCTTCGATGATCGCTACTTTCTCTATTTCGAGGACGCCGATCTGTCTCGCATGCTCCAGGGCGCGGGGTGGCGCACCGTCTACAATCCGGACGTCGCGGTGATCCACGGCTGGCAGCGGGCCGCGCATCGCAGCCGGCGTATCGCTTTCGTGATGATCCGCAACGCGATGCGCTACTTTTCGAAGTGGGGCTGGCGGGTCGCATGACGGCGCGTGGAGCCCACCCGAGCGCCGTGATCGATCCGGGCGCCCGGATCGGCGACCGCACGCGGATCTGGCACTTTTCGCATATCTGCGCCGGCGCGGTGATCGGTGCGGATTGCGTGCTCGGCCAGAACGTCTTCATTGCGGATGGCGTCCAAGTTGGCAACCGGGTGCGCATCCAAAACAACGTTTCACTCTACGACGGGGTCGTGCTCGAGGACCAGGTTTTCTGCGGCCCATCCTGCGTCTTTACTAACGTCGCGAATCCGCGGGCCCATGTCTCCCGCCGAGGGGGATACCGCCGGACTATCGTCCGCTGCGGCGCGACGATCGGGGCGAACGCCACGATCGTCTGCGGGCGCGAGGTCGGCGCTTACGCCTTCGTCGCGGCGGGGGCGGTTGTGGTCGACGACGTCGCGCCGCATGTCCTCGTTATGGGCGTGCCCGCTCGGCCGGCGGGTTTCGTCAGCCGCGCCGGCGAGCGGCTCGGCCCCGATTTCGTCTGCCCGCACGACGGCTCTTGCTACGCTTTCCGTAGCGGCGTGCTCGTCGTGCTGGAGGATTAATCGTACCGCGACGCTTGTGCGGCTTGCGGTGTTGGATATGGTGCGCCCCGCGGCGGGCATCGCGGAGCCCGATACCGCGTCGTGACGAACCGGCCGAGGCGAGGACATGGCGAGACGCACAATGATCACGGGAGGCGCGGGCTTCATTGGCTCAGCGCTGGCTCGTCTTCTGATCCACGGGACGACGGACGAGGTCCTCGTCCTCGACGCGCTCACTTATGCCGGCAATGTCGATTCCCTCGCATCCGTGGCGGACGACCCTCGTCTCTCCTTCCGGCGCGCAGATATCGCTGACGACCAGGCGGTCGCGCAGGCCTTCGCAGATTTCTCGCCCGATCTCGTCGTTCACCTCGCCGCGGAGAGCCACGTCGATCGTTCGATCGACGGGCCGGCGGCTTTCGTGCGCACCAACGTGGTGGGTACGGTCGCGCTCCTGCAGGCGGCGCTCGCGCACTGGCGCGGCCTGCCCGCGCATCGCCGGGCCGGCTTTCGCTTCCACCACGTCTCGACCGACGAGGTGTTCGGGTCTCTGGGTCCGGAGGGCGCCTTCTGCGAGACGACGGCCTACGACCCTCGCTCGCCTTATTCGGCTTCGAAAGCCGCGAGCGACCATTTCGTGCGAGCTTGGTGGCATAGCTACGGCCTCCCGACGCTCGTCACGAACTGCTCCAACAATTACGGGCCCTATCAGTTTCCCGAGAAGCTGATCCCGCTGATGATCCTCAACGGCCTGGAGGGCAAGCCGCTCCCGGTCTACGGTCGCGGCGACAACGTGCGCGACTGGCTGCATGTCGACGATCACGTCGCGGCGCTCACCCTCGTCGCGGCCGAGGGAACGCCCGGCGAGACCTACTGCATCGGCGGTGCATCGGAGCGGCGCAACATCGACGTGGTACGCGCCGTGTGCGCGCTCCTCGACGAGGTGGAGCCCGACGCCGACATCGGCCCGCGCAAGGCGCTGATCTCCTTGGTCACCGATCGTCCCGGCCACGACGCGCGCTACGCCATCGATGCCGCCAAGATTATGGCTGAGCTGGGATGGCAGCCACGGCGCGGATTCGAGGCGGGCCTCGCCGAGACGGTGCGCTGGTACCTCGACAACCGCGCCTGGTGGGAGCGCGTCCGCTCGGGTGGCTATCGCGGCGAGCGGCTCGGGAAGGGAGCGGCGTGATGATCATCGGGCCGACGGTGATCGAGGCGGTGAAGACCCTCACTCCCAAGCGCCGCGGCGACGCGCGGGGCTGGTTCGCGGAAACCTGGAAGCGCGGGGCGCTCTTGCGGGCGGGGATCGACGTCGAATTCGTGCAGGACAACGAATCCTTCTCGGACAATATCGGTACTTTGCGGGGGTTGCACTTCCAGGCACCTCCCCACGCCCAGGACAAGCTCGTGCGCGTAGCGCGCGGGCGCATCCTCGACGTCGCGGTCGACCTCCGCCGCGCTTCGCCGACCTACGGGCGCCACGTCGCCGTCGAGCTCTCCTCCGAGACGGGGCGCCAGCTTCTCGTGCCGATCGGATTCGCCCACGGCTTCGTCACGCTCGAGGCGGACACGCTCGTGCTCTACAAGGTGAGCGCGCCCTACGCACCAGCTCACGATCACGGGCTCGCTTTCGACGATCCCGCCCTCGGCATCGCCTGGCCCTTCCCCACAGACACCATGCGGCTCTCCGAAAAGGACGGCCGCCATCCACCGCTCTCTGCGCTGCCGCCGTATTTCGCGTGAGGGACATCGTGCGGATTATCGTGACTGGACGAGAGGGGCAGGTGGCGCGCGCGCTCCGCGCGCTCGCGGACGAGACGGTTGAGATTGTGGCGCTTGCACGACCCGAACTCGATCTCGCCGATCCGGGTAGCATCGAGCCCGCGCTCGCTGCGGCGCGGCCCGACGTGATCGTCAACGCCGCCGCCTACACCGCCGTCGACAAGGCGGAGGCCGATGAAGCGTCCGCTTGCGCGGTCAACGCGATCGGCGCCGGGGCCATCGCGGACGCCGCGGCGTCCCTCGGCGTCCCGGTCGTCCACATCTCGACCGACTATGTATTCGACGGACGCCTCGGCCGACCGTACCGCGAGGAGGACCCGGTCGCCCCA
The DNA here is from genome assembly GCF_036549495.1 of Aurantimonas sp. C2-5-R2. Taxonomy (NCBI): domain Bacteria; kingdom Pseudomonadati; phylum Pseudomonadota; class Alphaproteobacteria; order Hyphomicrobiales; family Aurantimonadaceae; genus Aurantimonas; species Aurantimonas sp. C2-5-R2. The sequence goes on along the minus strand of NZ_JAZHLJ010000045.1, from coordinate 27,424 downwards.
CTCGGCGTCTACGGGCGTTCGAAGGCGGCCGGGGAGATCGCCGTGGGGGCCGCGGGGGCGAACCACGCGACCTTGCGGACGGCTTGGGTCTACTCGCCGCACGGCGCGAACTTCCTGCGCACCATGCTGCGTCTCGCAGGCGAGCGCGAGGTGGTGCGGGTCGTCGCCGATCAGCGCGGCGCCCCGACGGCGGCCGCCGATGTCGCGACCGGCGCGCTCGCCGTGGCGCGCCGCCTCGCCGGCGACCCCGCTTCGAATCTGCGCGGCGTCTTTCACATGACGGCCGCCGGCGAGGCGAGCTGGGCCGATTTCGCCGAAGCTATCTTCGCCGAGAGCGCAGCGCGCGGCGGGCCATCGGCGCGCGTCGAGCGGATCGGCACGCGCGACTATCCGACGCCGGCGCCGCGTCCGGCGGATTCGCGGCTCGACTGCACGCGTCTCGCCGCGCGGCACGGCGTGCGGCTGCCGCATTGGCGCGCGCGCGTCGGCGAGACGGTCGCAGCGCACCTCGCAGAGGCGCGGACGCCCGAACTGGGAAGGGGAGACGCATGAAGGGGATCATTCTCGCCGGCGGAGCCGGCACGCGGCTTCACCCGATGACGCATGTCGTCTCGAAGCAGCTCCTGCCGGTCTACGACAAGCCAATGATCTTCTACCCGCTCACGACGCTGATGCTCGCGGGCATCCGGGAGATCCTCGTCATCACGACGCCGGAGGAGCGCGCGCGCTTCGAGGCGCTTCTGGGCGACGGCGGGCGTTGGGGCCTGTCGCTGATTTACGCAACGCAGCCACGTCCGGAGGGGCTCGCGCAAGCCTACCACATTGGCGCCGACTTCGTCGCAGGCGGGCCCTCCGCGCTGATCCTCGGCGACAACGTCTATTTCGGCCACGGCCTGCCCGAAGCGCTCGCGCGCGCCCGGTCGCAGGCGGACTCCGGGGGCGCGGTCGTCTTCGCCTATCGCGTGAGCGATCCCGAGCGCTACGGCGTCGTCGAGTTCGACCAGGCGGACCGGGCGATCTCCATCGAGGAGAAGCCGGCGCGCGCCCGCTCCTCATGGGCCGTGACGGGGCTGTATTTCTACGATGCCGACGTCGTTGAGATCGCCCGCGGCATCCGCCCCTCCGCCCGCGGCGAGCTGGAGATTACGGACGTGAACCGCGCCTACATGGAGCGCGGCGACCTGCGGGTCTCGCGGCTCGGCCGCGGCTTCGCCTGGCTCGACACCGGCACGCCGGACAGCCTGCTCGAGGCCGCCGAATTCGTCCGCGCGCTCGCCAAGCGCCAGGGGCACCGCATCGGCTGCCCGGAAGAGATCGCCTACGCCCTCGGCTGGATCTCGCGCGAGCAACTGGTCGATCTTGCCCGGGAGCTGGGGAAGTCCGATTACGGGCGGTATTTGGAGAGCGTGGCGCGGGAGGGGGCTCCGCCAACGCGCAACGAGGTGACGAGATGACTGTGCGCGCATCACTTTGTGTGCGGAAACTCGGAGGGCTACGCTGTCCGGTTGACGGTCGTGCGTTCCGATGAGCGAGGCAAGCGAGCGTACATCGCCGGCGTGGGTTCGAGCGGGAGCGCTATGATCTCCAATACGGATGGTCTTACGATCGGCACGCGTTACAGGCCGGAGATAGACGGCTTGCGGGCGATCGCCGTGGTGGCAGTCGTCCTGTATCATCTCGACCCGTCTTTCGCTCCAGGAGGATTCCTAGGGGTCGACGTCTTCTTCGTGATTTCAGGTTTCCTGATCGCGACTTCGGTGCTCGCCGATGCTGAGCGGGGGGCGTTCTCGTTCCTTACTTTCTACGACCGCCGCGCGCGCCGACTAGCCGCTCCATTGTTGCTCGTGCTGGCATCGAGCTTCCTGCTCGGATATCTGCTACTGCTGCCGGATGACTACGCGGCTTTCGCATCTTCCGCCTTCGCAGCGGTATTCCTTCACGCCAACCATCATTTCCTCGAGACGACTGGCTACTTCAGCCCAGACGCTCATTCCAAGCCCCTGCTACATACTTGGTCGTTAGCGATTGAAGAGCAGTTCTACATATTTTTTCCCGCGCTGATTGTGGCAGTCCGAAAATGGGGTGGATCGCGTCATCTCGGCGTGCTCGGCGTGGCGGCTGCGCTGTCCTTTGGTGCATGTGTTGCAATCGAGCGAACCTATGGAAGCTTGGCCTTCTTCCTGCTCCCCTTCCGTGCATGGGAAATGCTTCTGGGCGCGTTGCTCGCGGTTGCTATCTTCAAGGACCGCTTCGTTCTTTCAGGTCGGGCGACAGAGTTTTGTTCGACCCTCGGTTTAACGCTCGTTCTAGCGAGCATCGCACTTTTCGATTCAGGGACCCGGCATCCCGGCTTCCCGACTTTGCTTCCATGTGTCGGGGCGGCCATGCTTATTCTCGGCAGCGGCCGTCGCAAAACGTGCGCGGGGCGACTGCTCGCCTCCGCTCCCTTGGTGGGAATGGGGCGGCTCTCTTATGCGCTTTATCTCTGGCACTGGCCGTTGATTGTCTTTGTGATCTACTATCTCGACCGCTCTTTGACCGGCTCGGAGCAAGCGGTGCTGTTCGCAATCTCGATCGCACTCTCCTTCGCGACGCTGGTCCTGGTTGAGAACCCGGTTCGTTTCCGTAAGACGCGTTTTCTTCGTGGCGAGACGCTCTTCGGGACGATCGCCGCAATCGCACTTCTCTCCGGAGCGAGCCTGGCGATTACGCGCTCGGGCGGTCTGCCGCATCGTGTCGATCCCGACGTGTTTCGGATTGCAGATGCTCGAAACGACTGGACGCAGGATCAGATCGACTGCGTCGACCTGCAACCCGAAGCGATCATTGCTGGCGATGTTTGTCGGTTCAGGACCCGTCGGGCTTCGGCGCGACGTGTCCTGCTTTGGGGCGATTCACACGCAACTGCTCTTCTTCCGCCGCTCGCGGACCTCGCTGAGGCGGGCGTGCTCAACCTTACCTTCCTCGCAACTAACGGCTGTCCTCCGATCTTCGACCTCGAGACCGAGAAGGGGGACTGCGCCGCCGCGAACGACGCCGTCAGGATGCGGCTGAAAGCCGAGGAGTTCGATGTCGTGATCGTAGCTGCGAACTGGCAGTCCTACGGGCGTAGCAATCCTGTCCGCTTCCTCACCCCCGAGCAGGGCCAGACTCTGGAGGGGAGGCTTCGGTTCGGCGCGTGGTCCACATTGCGCTGGACGTCAGAGCGTGTTGGAGCGGTCCTGGTAATAGGGCAGGTGCCGGTATACACCGTCGATGTGCCGACCCATCTGGCGCGCGCGCTCTTTTTCGGGCCCCTCGACCGGCTGGCGGGTACTCGACGCCGACCTCCGGCGCCGCGCCTAGATCCGCCTTATCTGCTGGGTGCCGCGCGAGAAGCGGGCGTGCCGATTCTGTCCCCTGCTGCGTCCCTCTGTGTAAGTGGAAATTGCCGAATGATTCAGGATGGGCTCGTCCTCTACAAGGATAGTGGGCACCTCTCGAGTCGAGGCGCACGCGCCGTATTGACGGACCCACTCGCCCGCGCCTTGATGCGCCTACCCGAACGCGATTGAGGGGATCTACCGCCTCTCGAAAGCCCCGTACAGGCAGTACTGCGTCAGCGCGCGCGCTAGCAAAGCCGATCGAGCGGGCATGTGGAAGACGCGGCGAAGTGTGAATCCGCTCTGGGCGAGGCGCTCCGTGAGCCTTGCCTCGTCGTAGTAGACCTTATGGTCCGGGTCGGCCCGGTACCCTATCTCGCCGGGCACGCCGACGACGAGCGTGCCGCCGGGCTTCAGGACGCGATGCGCCTGCGCGAGCAGCGGGCCGGGCTCGGCGATGTGCTCGAGGACGTTGTCGAGGACCGCCCCGTCGAAGGAGGCTTCCTCGAAGGGCAGCGCGTCGAAGGGCATGACGTAGGCCTCGAGCCCGCGCGCGCGGCAGTGGGCGACGAGCTTCGGGTTGACGTCGACCCCGACCGTCCCAGCGCGGAAGGCGAGGAAGTCCCCGATCCCGCAGCCGATGTCGAGAACCCGGCTGGAGAGCTCGAGAGACAGGCGCGGGTAGAGCATGTAGCGCCGGTAGAGCAATCCTTTCAGGCTACGTCCGCGCAGGTAGTCGTAGTAGGTCTCATTGTCGGTCATATCGCTTCCGCAAGCTCGAGATAGGCCGCCGTGCAGGTAGCCTGCCGGAAGCGGCTCGGCAGTAGGCTCTCCGTCGAACGAAGATCCCGCCGCAGGCGCGCCGCGTTCAGGATCGCGTCGGGAAGGTGATCGAGATCGTCGAATAGCGCGCCGTTGATGCCGGGATCGACGATCTCGCGGTTACCGTCGACGTCGCGCAGCACGACCGGAACGCCGAGGTGGAGAGCCTCGAGTACCGCGCGGCTCACACCCTCAGACAGCGATGGCAGAACGAGCGCGTCCGCCCCCGCGACTACCGAGTGCGGATCCGCGAGATGGCCGTGCACGGTGACGGCCTCTGCGAACCCCAGCGCATCGGCACGGGCGCGCACCGCTCCGGCGAGGGGGCCATCACCGACAATGTCGAGGACGGCGTCGACGCCGCGCACTCGCAATGCGCCGAGCGCGTCCAGGAGCGCGAGCGGCTGCTTGCGGGCGCTCAGGCTGCCCAGGAAAACCACGCGCGGATGCGGACCGCCCGCACGTGGGCGGCGCGCCTGCTCCAGAGGGGCCTCGTCGACGAAGTTGCCGACGATCGCCGGGCTACGCCCGATGTAGCGGGCGATCTGATCCGCCATCGGTCCCGTCATGGCGACGACCGCATCCGCGAGCCGCAGCGCCGCCAGATGGCCGGCCGCGATCGCGGGGCCGATCCGGCCGTAGTCGAAGAGGTAGTTCTGGGGCAGGTTGCCGCGTACGCTGGCGATCCACCGCGCACCGCGCCGGGCCGCGAGCGCTGTCATGTCCGCCGACAGGCAGAAGGAGATGATCGCCGCGTCGTCTCGTCCGCCCGCGGCCTCCAGCTGCTTCCCCAGGAAGCGCGTCCCGTTGCGGAAGCCGCCGGGTCCGGTCAGCACCCTAATGTCCCGGCTGATCTCGGCATCGATGCCGGGACCGTCGCGCAGGGCGACGAAGGTCACCGGGCGCGTGCGCGCGAGCGCGTTGGCGAGCGCGACGGCGCCTTTAACCGGTCCCGTCGAGCTGAGCGAGGGCACCACGACGAAGAGCCGCTTCATTTCGCCTCCCACAGGGCGGCGCCGGCGATCAGAATCGCCTCGGCCCGGCGGCTCCAGGTATGCGCGCGGCGGTAGCTCTCATGCGCGGCGGCGCCGATCGTGGCCCGGAGCGTGGGATCGGCGACGAGCCGATCCAGCCGCTCGAGCCAGGCGTCGACGTCGTCGGGTGCGGCGAGCAGCGCGGTGCGGCCGTCCTCCAGCACCTCGCGCAGCACCGGCAGGTCGGAGGAGACGACGGCGCTGCCCGAGCCGAGATACTCGAACATCTTCATGGGCGACATCCAGCGCGCCGTGTCGTGACCGGCAACGCCGATCGACACCGAGCTTTGGTAGGGCATCAGCAGGATATCGCAGGCCGCCATGGCCGCGCGCGCCGTCCCGTGGGGGACGAAGCCGGCATACACGACGTTAGCGCCGGCGTTCTCCGTCCGTCGCACGGCGATGTCATGCTCCGAGCCCCCAAAGACGAGGAAGACCATATCGGGCCTTTTCCGCGCCACGGCCTCTATGATCTCGATCCCGCGCCCGGCGTAGAGCTGTCCGAAATACCCGGCTGTCGCCGCGAAGTCGGTGAGGTCGCGTCCGACGATCTTCCCCAGCACGGGGCGCTTCTGCTCGGCGGGTAGCGGCGCGAGTCCGTCCGGCGCCGCGTCGTGCAAGACGACGGTGCGAGTCGGCGCGACACCGAGATGCTCAGCGAGGAGCGCCTCAAGCTCCCTGGAGATTACGATCGTGGTGACGTGCGGGCGCGTGGAGACGGCGCGCTGAAGGCGGCGCCGAAAGCCCGGCTCCAGCTGATGCGTCTCGAACAGGATCGGTCGGCCCAGCACGCATGCGAACAGCCAGGAGGCGTAGAGATTGCGCGACAGGATCACGTTCGGCCGCGGGCCGGCGATCAGCCGTGCGAGAGCCCGCGCGGTGATCAGGATCTGGTCGCCGAACGGAAAGGGATTGTGAACGCTCGCGAGGCGCATGGCCTCCGGATCGACGCCATAGGCACCCGCCACCGCCTTCGGCAGGTCGGCGGCGCGGCGCACCGTCCGGTGCGCGACGAGGGTGACGTCCGCACCTGCGGCCTTCAGGCCAGCGCATTGATGCACGACGTGCACGGAGTTCGCGGTCCGCGAAGGCAGCGCGGACGGAGAGATGTAGAGGACCTCGATCACGCCCAGCCGCTCCCCGTCCGCAGCGATGGATGCCAGCCGATCCCCGGATAGTCGATGAAGCCCCAATCGCCCGCGCGCGGGGGGTCGAAGGCACACTCGATCCGCGCGATCGTCAGAATTCGGAACCAAGAGTCCCACAGGTTCGCCTCGTCCCAGCCGCGGGAATAGCGGCTCCAATGCGTGTGAATGCGGTCGTGCTTCGGCCGCTGAAGGGTGAGGGCGTAGCGCGCGCGCTCCTTGAAGAGGGCGAGATTGCGCCCGCTGGCGAGCCGTTCCGCGAAGCCCGGCCAGCTGCGCATTCGCGGACGCACGCGCAGGCTCTCGCAGAAGCCGCCGTCTTGCAGCTGCTCGGACACGATCGTGTCGCGCGTGCGCGCAAGGAGCCCGCGGACGTCGGAACGGTCCGCCGCGCGCCCATCGGGAGTGAGGACGAAGACGGCGTCGTAATCGAAGCAGCCTCCACCCCCGGGATACGGCGCGAAGTGCCCCAGCGGATCGCAAAGCGACGCGACGGCGGTGATGGCCTCGGCCTCGCGCGGGTTTTTCGCGCCGAGGAGCTCGAAGATCTCGTATTGGTGATAGCCGTTCTGGAAATGCAGATGGGTGAGTCCCGCGTCCGGCCCCCAGAAGCCGAATCGGTTCATCGCCGCGCTGTGCGTCTCGACCCATCTCCCGAGCGCCGGACGCGTGTCGCGGCCCGCAAAGCGACGTAGGTGCAACAGGAAGATCGCGAGGAACATGGCTTGGTTGCCGGACTGCGCACGCCCTTCGAGCGCGCCTGCCTCCGCGAGCGCGGCACCCGCGTCGTCCGGCACCTGCTCCTTGACCAGATCGAGGAGCGGGTCGTCATCGAGTGCGCCCAGCGTGGCGAGGGCGCTCAGAGTGAAGCATAAGAGCTGCCGATAGGCCTTGTCCCGCGGCACCGGTCCGCACGGCTTCCCACGCGCGGCGCGCAGGTCGCGTCGCAAGGCCGGCACGAGATCGTCGCGGGAACCGTGGAGGGCCGCGCGCGCGCCGATGAGGTGCAGGCCGAACACGGCAAAGCAACGCGCATAGGACGTCGGCTCGGCGCGGGGGGTCAGCCTGTAGTCCGCCGACCCAGCGCGACACCGGTCGATGAAGGCGTGGTAGCGGGTCCGTGCGCCCCCGATGCAGTCGTGCCACGAAGTTGCGGCATCCTGTTCGTCCATTGCTACTGTCATCTCCTCGACTGCCTCGCCCAAGCCTTTTGTCTGGCTCACGGCCGCGAGGCGGATCGGGTCCGCGACGTCCGCCGGAACGGGACACCGTTCCCGGCGAGCACTATTCCAATCAAGATGCAATAGGGAATGCCGAGCGTCCCAGTCGTCCACAGGGCCGTCGAGTAGGCGAAGAAGTCGAACAGAACGCTCGCATGCCACCCGATCGCCACTAGTGCTAGGCCCATCACGATGGGCTCGGACGTCGCTGCGATCCGTGACAGAAGCAGGACGGTGATCACGGCAAACCAGAGAACGGTGAGCGCCAGCCCGACGAACCCCGCCTCGATAAGTATCTGGAGCGCTAGTGGCGTCGGGCCGCGCAGGCCGATGACGCTGAACATGATGTCGCTACGATCCGCCCCCAGGAGATAGCTCTGGTTGATCGCCGACCCACCCAGCCCGAACAGAACCTGGGGCGTGTCGAAACGAGCCACGACCGTGAACGCGTCGATGATGATCCGGAGTCGCCCGAGCTGGATGTTGGTGTTCTCCTCCAGCGTCAGCCGGGACGCATTCATCTCATGGTCGAAATCGCGAACTAGATAATCCCGAACGTACCTGGCAGCGAAAGGGGTGAGCCTGGGCTCACCGCTTTCGATGCCACTCCCTCGATCTCCCCCGAAGAGGGTTGTAAAGCCGCCTCCAGCGGTGCCTGCGGGGTTGAGCGAGGGGATGCTGGAAATGCCGCCGAATACCGCCGCAAATATGGAGAAGGCCAGCACGGACGCGACCCCGATGCGCTTCAAAGCACCGCACCGTGCCCAAGCGTACTCGGTGCCGAGCCGAACACGTGCAACTAGGATCGTCGCGACAGCCGACATGACGATCAAGGCCGGCAGCATGATGACGATCGCTCGCTTCTCGCCGACGATGCCGAAAAAGACGAAGAGCGGTACGAACAGCGCAATGGCCGGCTTGAAGATCAGCGCGAGCGGCACTACCGTAGCGATCGCCACCATAGGCAGCAAGAGGCCGAGTTGCCCAGCACTCTGATGGAGCGTGCCGATCCAGTGCTTCTCATCGATGCCGATCGTCGCCAGTTTGACAGCCGCGACGGCCGGCTGAACAGCCAGAAAGGCAAGGGACAGCAGGACCAATGTGCGGACCGCACGCCGATCCTCCGCGACAGCGAGGCCGCATGCTATCAGGAGGGCGGGGCCGATCGCTTGGCGGGCGAAGAGCGCTCCCCCGAGCAGTCCCTCGCCATTGCCGAGTGCCGATACGAAGCCTACCAACGCCAGCATGATCAGTGGCACGAGAAGGACGAGCGCCCGGCGCGCCGCCATCGGGCGGAAGACTGCCACCCAGGCGAACGCCAGCAGGCCGGCGGCCTCGATAGCCGCTTTTATGGCTGCCTCCGGGAGGCCGAGCCCGATTGTGACGCCCTGTGTCAGCGATAGTACGAGGGTTGCAGCGAGCAGCAGATGAAGCACAACCGGACGGCTTAGAACCGGACGGCTTAGGACGTGCGCGCGGATCATCGGAACGCGGTCACAGCTCGTTTGCATCTTCAAGTTAAGCATCCGATGGGTCTTTGTTGGGAGCGTAGCACCCGGCGATGTCGTTCGACAACGATAACGCCCGCGCAGGACACGTCAAGTCGCAACTATGACCGTGGCTTCGTGCCAGATGAACTGTGTCCCCGTGTCCCCGTGTCTACAGTGTCGATGAGCGAAGCGCGTATGAGCGGGCATCCGCTTGCTCAGTTCGTGCGGTGCAGGCGGGACAGCAGCATGCGTCGGTGTGGACCCGTAACGACGGCGAACCAGAAGGCGAGCGACGCAAGCGTCAGCGCAGCTAGTGCGCTAATCGTCTCTTGCCAAACGGACGCGTCGCGCGTTGCGGCATGGGCCACGGCCATCGTCAGGAGACCCGTGAGCAGGACAAGGGTAACTCGCCCCCAATCGCGCACCGTCTCTCCTGTATCAAGCAAGCCCGCGAGAAAACCGATCCTGACGAGCAGCGCGCCGCGGAGCACAAGGGATGCAAAAAGGCTTGCAACGAAACAATTCACTGGCGGCCAAAGTCCCGAGGCCGCGAGGCCCACCGCGGCCCCGAGCCCGATAACAGCCGTGGCCAGTTCGATGAGCGCGACCTGCCAGTGCCTCCCCATCGCGACGAGAGCGCCGCGGCAGGTTCCTCCAGGAACTGCCAGTGCCAAACCGGCGGAGGCGAGTATGAGCACGGACGACATGGTTTCGTGAGCGTCATCGGTCAGCACGTCGGCGCCTAGCCAGAGCGTCAGGACGAGGGGACCAAAAGACACCGACCCGAGCCAGATGAGGGCGGCCAGCGCAAATGAGTAGCGCGCAGAGAGCTGAACCGCAGCCCGAAGACGCGCGTCGTCACGGCCCGTGAGCTGGCTGGCGATCGGCGAGAGAAATGCCGATGCGCTCGCCGCGAAGGCCATGAGGCTTACCGCGAGGATGACCGGAACCGAAAAAGTCGCAACCTTTTCCGGCGGCACAAAGAACGCCAGCGCAACTCCGCCGCCTTGGAGGATGATCGCCGTCGCGAACGTGCCCAGCATGACGGCCCCGGAAAGTGAGACCAGCTCGCGCAGTACGCCGCGGCTGATGTCGCTCACGCGAATGTTCCATACGGGCAGTGCGCGTCGCGCACGCACGTATTCGAAGGCTGCGGCGACCGTGATCGGCAGAAGCGTCGCCGAGAGATAGACGGCAAGCGACGGATCGGCGAGCGTAAGGAGGGCGAGCGCTACCCCCGTCTTTACGATTAGGGCAACCAACTCGATCGAGAAATAGGTCGAGAAGCGGTGCAGGCTCGCCAACACGCCGAATCCGATACGCAGGGGGAGCTGTACGGCTGTCACGGCCAGTATGATCCCAAATAGCAGTGACGCAATCCTGCGCTGCTCTTCGCTGAGAACCAGGAGGTTCGGCAGCCCCAACGAGACTACGGGAATGGAAAGGAGGATCAGCAGAGAGCCGATCGAAAGGATCCCCATGGACGCCGTACAGATGCGCCGGACTGCGTCGTCGTCACCGTCGGCGATCGCCCGCGGAAGGCGCCGCGACAAGGCGGTGGGGATGCCGAGTTCGGCCAACTGTGCGTAGCTCGCGACCTGCGTGGCAAGCACAAAGAGGGCGAGTCCGTCGAGGCCGAACTCTCGCGCGACGAGGGCGGTCACCAGCATCGATGACAGCATCGCGATGATCTTGTGCGCGAAGGCGGAACTCACGTTTAAGACGTGGCCACGCAACGTAGGGAGATGCATTAGCCGAGGGCGGGAGCCATGTGTCTTCTCCGCTCGATCTGTACCCTCGGGTCCGCTCATCGCCGCGGCACCGCATAGATCATCGTCTGGCCTAGGGACGGGACGGCAAGGCCGGCCAGTCGCCGAAGAGCGTGCGTCGGGTTGGAGAAAATCGCAGCCTTGTCGGAGACGCGTGTCCAGCCCGCGCGATTGACAACCGCTTGCAGCGATCGCGGCGTGAACCCGTTGACGTGCTCGAACGGCGCGAGCGTGTGCGCCCGCTTTCCGTCGTACGGCCATGTCGCGTAGAGCCGGTCCCCCTCCGGGCAGCGCAATACGTTAGGGGTCGCAATTCGTAGCACGGCGCCCGGCGCCGCCAACTCGAGCAAGCCTGAGAGCGTCTCGCACGGCGTTGGGATGTGCTCCAGAACCTGCTCGAGGTTCACGGCGTCGAAGCGCCGCTCTCGCAGTGCGTTCAGTTCGTGAACAACGTCAAAAGCCACTGCGGATTCGGCTTTCTCCGCACCCCGATTCAAACTCGGCTCGAACGCAACGACGTCGAAGCCGACCGACTGCGCGGCACGCGCCCAGCGACCATAACCCGACCCGTAGTCTAGAAGACGCGGGGTCGCGCCCCGGCACGGACGGAGCCGCTCCACCAGGCGCAAGAGCCGACGCATCTGCGTAATCATCGCGGGAGACGGATCACGAGTGGCCGCTTCTGGAAAGACAGGCCGGTGCGCCTCGTACATTGCGGCGAGTTGGTCGGATTCTGGCTGCTCCTCGTACCAGTGATGGCCGCAAACGTCGCACCGGCGGACGGAGAGCTTAATGGTCTCTACCCAGCGATCCATCAAGCCGCCGAAGCGGTCCCGGCTGAAGGCCAGGAACCGTGCTCGCGCCTGCTCTGAGTCCTCGAGAACAACACCGCCCGTAGACTTGCCACAAGCGGGGCAATGTGAAAATCGCCGCGACACTTTTCCCTCCTAGTGCTCCAGACGGATGAAGTCGCCGCCGGCTCCTGAGATCGCCGTCTCGCGAACTGCTCGCGAGGCAATGAAGAATCGATCAATCGAACGCTTCACCTAACGCTCCTGGAAAAAGCATCGGAAGACCTGCAGCGCTTCGTTAGTGCTCGTCCAGCCTTGCCTGACCCATGCCCAGCGTTCCACATCTCGCTCTCTGATGATCCAATGATGACCGCGCAGCGGACGAACCTCGAAGCTCGCATGGCCCAGGCTGGCGAGACAACTTACCCGATGATTGCCCTGGAGTACCACGAACTCTCTCTCTCCCGAAAGACTTTCAAGCCAGGTCCCGCCGATGAACGAATTCGGATACCGATAAGGATTGTATCCACTCTCGCGCAGCTGGGTATAAAGAGCACAAGTACTTTTAAACTCCTCCAAGATTGAGCTTTCGCTTGAAGGACCGCAGAAACGTGAAGTTCTGGTATCTTTGGACGAGCGGACTTCATGTTTTCGAAACGTGCCCCACGGATAAGTAAACAGTGGAAACTCCGTCTCAACGGAACTCGATAGGCTCAACGCTTCGTTTGTGGAGGCCGGCCTGAAGGTCTCGTGATGTCGCCAAAGTGGGGTATGCCGCACATCAACGATTGCGTCCTGCAGATGCAGGCTCAGCGTTTCAACAAGGTGATGATTTCCGCCGGTGAAGCGAACCCCAAAAATCGTACGAGCGCGTTCCACAGGCACCTGTCCGTCGAGAAAGAGCCCGCCAAAAGCCCGCCAACCGGAGCCGGCCAGAAAGCGGGATCGGCGGAATAGGACCGAGCGTACTGAACCCGAACTACGCATTCAGCCTGCCATTAGCGATGTTCTTGGCGATCCGTACAAAGCGCTTTAGATGCGACAGGGCCGTGCGGAGTCGACCGCGATGCATGAGCTGGTCGGGCTTCAGAAAAATTGGGTTCTCGATCCTGCCCGCCACCATAATGCCTCGGCGCTGGCGAGGATCATCCAAGCGGTAGAACCGGTCCATGCCCACCCGCCGAAGCATTCTCTCGAGAGCGGCGAAGCTCACGAGCCAGTACTCCGTGCCGTAAAAATCCTCAATGTCAATGCTCTTTGGCGAAAAGAAAGCGATTGGTTGATCATGATCGCCGAACTTGAGAGCTTTCCACTCGATTATTAGAATGTCAGCCTTTGACGACAGAGCCTCGAGAAGCCGGAATGGGTCCGGCACGCGATGAACAACGCCGAGGCAAAGCACAATGTCGAATCGTTCCATTCTCTCGAAATCAGGAGAATATACGTTGATGTTTTCAAAATTCACATTGTCATACCCCAATATCTCCTTGATGTAGTTCGCCTTTTCAATCCTCTTACTATCCACATCGACTCCGACGACACGGCACCCACGATCTGCAAGTGCGAATGAGAAAAAACCCTCGTTCGAGCCCAGATCGAGGACAGAATTCTGCGCAACTCCCATCTCGTCTAGGATCGGATTGATCCGATCCCATTTGACAAGGTTCTTTCCGTGAGAAACTTGTTCGGCGTTTGAGGTGACCACTCCAAAAGGAAGTTCAAACCTATGATTCCAAGGCTGACTGGTGCCGAGTTCCGCGACAGTCTTTTCGATTTCCGCCTTACTTTTCATCGATTTCTCCGGACGCGTTATGCCCGCACTTACCAGGCCGCCGCCGAACCGCCAAGGGCAGCTGGGTCGCGGGCCTGGCAGGTGAGAACGAACTCTGTGAGCTTTCCGATCTCGGCATTGAAATCCGTCTCGCGCTCGACGTGGACGCTGCTCTTAGCAAGCAGCTTAGAGTAAAGCGAAATGCTGGCGCTTGTCTCGAACACTGCGGCAAGATACGCTTCCCGCGCGCGGTCGTCCGGATCTCGTTGCTCGGCCTGCAGCAGGGCGGCGATCTGCTCGGGCAGCCGGCGCGGATCGGCGCACCGCGTCACGAGCGTGTCCGGTAGCACGTTGTAAGGGCAGTCGCCGAAGGTGATCACGGGCTTGCCGAGGATCGCCGCCTCCAATGCGACGGAACCCGTCACGACAGCGATCGCGCTCGCTCCGGCAATGAGGTCGCGTGCCTGCATCTCTGGCGGCGCAATCATGACCTTGGGGATCTCGAGCATCTTTTCGTAGGCGCCGCGGGTGCGTTTTCCGACCATCCAAGGGTGCTCTTTCGCCACGAGGACCATGTCGGCTGGTAGGCTGATGGCCAGCGCCCGAATTATCTCGATCTGGTTCACGTACGGTCTGCCGTAGACCAAGAGCGACACTTCCGGCTCCGTGTGGAGCGGGAAGAACAGGTAGCGCCCGCCCGCGAGCCGATCTGCCGTGGCGAAATGCGAGCCCAGCCGCCGGGCGGCGAGGCGCGCACGCATGGGATTAACGAGCGCGGCGAAAGCAAGCGCTCGTAGCGGGTCCGGAACGTGGTTGTCGGTCCTGGCCGGGCCGGACCGATAGGTGCGCCAGTTTCGCCACACCCGCGCCAGCGTCCCGACGGGCGAGGTGCGCGTCCGATTGATCTTGAGCGCCGGCGCCTTCGAGGGGCTGACGACGCCTTCGTAGCGCCCGTGCTGCTCGCGCACCCGAGTGAGATAGGCCCGCGCCTCCTCCTTGAACGGCGAGGGCTCGACAAGAGCGCGCTCGTAGGCGACGACAAAGTCCGGGTCCGGGTCGTTTAGGGTCGAGCTAAGCGCCACGCGGTCAGCGACGCGCGTCGGCCGGATGTTCAGCACGCGGACACCGCGCGCTTTGGCGACGAGATAGACAAGATAGTCGAGCATCGTTACCACGATGAAGCCGACCACGACGTCAGGTCGCACCTCGTCGAACAGCCGCTCCACTGCCGCGACGCCTTCTTCCAAGATGCGTAGAAGCTCGTCGTCCGTGAAGCGCCGCCGGTAATCCTGGCTGTAGGTGCAGTCGGGTCCCATGATCAGGCGCCGGTCGGCGACTATAGCGCCGAACAGCCCGGGCTCGCCGCCGAGTCGCTCCTCGGCCGCGGCGAGGCCGGCGAGATTGGGCTTGCCTGAGCGCTTGGACGTAACTTCCCACTCCCTGAGGATCACATGGCCGCGGCGCTCGAACTCAGGGTGTTCCACGGCCCACTTGCCGTAGGCGAAGCTGTCCGAAACGGTGAAGCCGGCAGCCTCGACGCCGACGCGGGCGTCGAGCGCGGCGCGCAGCGCCTCGAACATACGCAGGCTGTCGCTCTGGGTGGCGAATAGGATCCTCACCGGCGCCTCAAACTGCGTAGCGATCGGGGTCGAAGGCGCGGGGGTTGCGCGCGACCCACTCGTAGGTACGCGCGAGCCCGTCGCGGAAGGAAATCTCCCGCCGCCAGGTGGTGAACGCCGACATGCGCCTCACGTCGGCGATCAGACGGTTCACCTCGCTGCGCTCGGGGCGGATCCGCACTTCGTCGGTCTCGACGGCGACCTTACGTCCAGCGATCTCACAGAGTAGCTCCGCCGTCTGCGCGATCGACCATTCCTCACCCGTGCCGATGTTGACGACCTCGCCCTCCGCCTCGTGGCAAAGCGCGAGCGCGAGCATGCCGCCTGAAGTGTCCGTGACGAAGTTGAAGTCGCGCGTCGGCGTCAACGCACCGAGCTTGATGCGCTCGGCACCGGCGGCGATCTGACTTGCAATCGTCGGGATCACGGCGCGTGCGGTCTGGCGCGGGCCGAAGGTGTTGAAGGGCCGCGCCGTCACAACGGGCAGGCCGAAGGAGCGATGGAAGCTCTCCGCCATCTTGTCGGCGGCGATCTTCGAGGCCGCGTAAGGTGATTGCCCGATGAGCGGATGGCTTTCGGGAATCGGCACCTGCTGAGCCGTGCCGTACACCTCCGAGGTGGAGACGTGGAGAAGTCGGGTCAGCGCGTCGCTCTCGCGGCAGGCTTGGAGCACATTGAGCCCGCCGACGACGTTGGTATCGACGTAGGACCGCGCGGCGACGTAGCTGTAGGGAATTGCGATCAGGCTCGCGAGGTGGAAAACGTAGTCCTTGCCCCGCACCGCCTCGCGCACGCGTTCGGAATCGCGCACGTCGCCGCTGAGGATTCGCACCTCCCGGCGTATGTCGGCGGGGCAGTCGGCGAGCCAGCCGATCTCGCCCCAGGAATTGTAGAGTGTATAAGCCGTTACCTCGGCGCCCGCTGCGACGAGGCTCTCGACGAGGTGGCTGCCGATGAAGCCGTCCGCCCCTGTCACGAGCGCCGAACGCCCCCTTATCATTTCACTCATTCGCTTATCATCGCCTCGGCAAATACTGCGCGCGCCCGCTCGAGCTCGGCTGGCGTCCCGATGTCGGTCCAATACTCGTGAAACGGGAAGAGCGCAATGCGGCGGCCATCCGCAATGCAGTCGCGGATCAGGTCGGTCATGTTGTACAGGCGGGTGCCGCACGTGTAGGCGAGCGCCTCCGGTGCGACGGCGTAGACGCCCGCGTTGCACAGGAAGCGCTGCGAGGGCTTCTCCTGGAGCGCGCTGACGTACGCGCCCTTCGCCTCGAGCACACCAAAGGGGATCTCGACCCGGTGCTCGATCGCGCCCACGGTGACGAGCGCCCCCTGCTCCTCGTGGAAGTGCAGAAGGCTCCCGAAGTCGACTGTAGTGAGGATGTCCCCGTTCATGACGAGCAACGGGCCGGCGGGTCGCTCGGGCAGCAGCGCGAGCGACCCGCCGGTGCCCATCGGGCTCGTCTCCTCGAGATAGGAGACCGAGACGCCGAAGGTCGACCCGTCTCCGAAATGCGCTTGGATGATGTGCCCGAGATAGCTGANCCCCCCCCCCCCCCCCGCCGGTGCCCATCGGGCTCGTCTCCTCGAGATAGGAGACCGAGACGCCGAAGGTCGACCCGTCTCCGAAATGCGCTTGGATGATGTGCCCGAGATAGCTGATCGATAGGAAGATCCGCCGCACGCCCGCATCGGCGAGGCGCCTGACTTGGCGTTCGAGCAGCGGCAGGCCGCCGATCTCGACCATGGGCTTGGGGATCGACTCGGTCAGCGGCCGCAGCCGGCGCCCCTCGCCGCCCGCCATGATCACGGCGCAGGCAAAGCCTGCGGCGGAGCCGGCCGGCACTTCGCCCCCGCCCTGTAGCTCGCTGACGTGGACGCAGCGCATGTAGCGCCCCGCCTCGTCGACGAGCGGAAGCGCGAGAACGTTCGCTGCACGAAGCTTGTCAAGGATGAGGCTGTCCGGGCTGCCGACGAGCGCCGTGACCGGAGTGCTGTTCATCGCGCTCGCAGAATCGCTCTCGAGGCTGCCTCCCGCGAGCAGGCGACGGCGCACGTCCCCATCCGTCAGCGTTCCGAGCAGGCGCCCGTCGTCGTCGACAACGACGGCGATGCGCCGCCGGCTCGCCTCGATCGCGCGCACGACATCGACGATGCGCGCCGTCGGCTCAAGCGGGCGCTCGCTCATCGGAACCAACCCTCACGCGTCTCGCCGACGAGGGTCATGCGCTTGCGCAGGAGATCCTGGCCAGTCGGCGTTTCGGCGAGGATGCGAGCGATCTTCTCGCCCGCGCCCCCGAGATAATACGGATTGTCGCCGGTGCGGCAGCGCTCACGGAGGCCCTCGTCGTCGAGGCAGCGTCGGGTCGCGGCGACGATGGCGTCAGCGTCGTAGGGCGCGTCGAGCACGTTCTCGCCGCGCAGGCGACCATCCTGCCGCGAGCCGATGTTCACGGTCGGACAGCCGAAGGCCGGTGTCTCCTTGAGCCCGGACGAGGAGTTGCCGACGCAGGCGACACGGTGCGCCGGGTCCCGCGCAAGCGCGAGGACGCCGTGATAGAGATTGCGCCCGAGCGAGCGGTGGAGCTGGATGTTCGCCGGTTTCGTTGCTGCGAAGGCCTCGAGCCGCTCGATGATCTGGCGCCCGCCGGCGTCGTTGTTCGGGAAGGTCAAGATTACCTGGACGCCCTCAGCCGCGAGCAGGGCCATCGCTTCAAGAGCCGGGGAGACCTGCTCGGCCGCCTTGCCGAACTCCGTCGTTACGGAATGCTGGGTGAACAGCACGACGGGGCGTGCGAGGTCGAGCCCGAGGCGCTGACCGACATCGTCGGCCGTGGCGAAGCGCCCCTCCGAGATCAGGTCGATCGCAGGAAAACCCACCGTGTGGACGCGCCAGGGCTCCTCGCCCATGCCGAGGATACGGTTCGTTGCCTGTTCATTAGTGGTGAAGTGCAGGTGCGCGAGCTTGGTCATGGCGTGGCGCACGGAGTCGTCGAGGGCGCCACCCTCGGTGAGGTCGCCGCCCTCCACATGCGCCGTCGGCACATTCATCTGCGTCGCGGCGATCACCGCGGCGAAGCCCTCGAACCGGTCTGCATAGACGACCATCATGTCCGGCTTCGTCTCCGCGAGCACTCGGCTCACGGAAAGGACGCCGGAGCCGATCGCCTGCGCGGTGGCGTAGAGCGAGGCCGCGTCCATCTCGATCTTCACCTCGGCGTGCACCCGGAAGCCGTCCGCCTCGATTTCGGCGAGCGTTCGCCCGAACTGCGAATCGAGGTGGGCGCCGGACACGATCAGCTTGTAGTCGAGCTCGGGATGCGCATCCACGGCGCGCAGGATCGGATACTGCAGACCGTATTCGGCCCGGTTTCCAGTGAAGATCGCTATCGTTCGCTTGGTCATTGTCCGTCCACCGTCTGGCGAGGGCCATGCTCACCGGATGGCACGCCGAGAAGCTTTGCGATGCCATCGCGGGGCGAGACCTGCGGCACCCAGCCGAACTGGTCGTGCGCGCGCGTCACCTTCAACACGAGATGGGAGGCCCGACCGCTCGGCGCGGTCTCCCGAACGGGGCGATCAGGCGCGCCGGCTACGGCGTTCGCCAGCCGAGCGAGCGAGCCGATGGCGAGCCCCTGACCGCTGCCGACGTTATAGACGCCCGGGCGGTGCCGAACAAGCATCCTCACGAGCGCGTCAACCGCGTCGTCCACCCACAGGAAATCCCGCACAGGGGCGGCGTCGCGGACATAGAGCGGGCCGCTTCCCGGCACCTGAGCAAGGATGTCGGCCAGTACGGTGCCGGTCGGCTGGCCCGGCCCGTAGAGGTTCGCCAGCCGCGCGCATGTCCCGCCTGCGGCGCACACGCGCGCTTCGCAGGCGAGCTTCGCCGCCGCATAGCGCCCGGCCGCCTGGGTCGGGTCATCTTCCATCCGCGCCGCGAACGAGCCATCTCCGTAGACGATGCCCGAGGAGGCGTAGACCACCTGCCGCCAGCTCTTTGCGAGGAGCGCTTCCAGCGTCGCGAGCGCCTCCGCCTCGTGGCGGTCGCCGAGCGCCTCCGCGGACGCGCGATCGGCGCGCTCGGCAAGATGGACCAGTACATCGCCGGTCGGCGTCTCGGAATAGTCGCTCAGTCGCACCGCCCCCGGCGCATCGAGTACCCGCCTGGAGACAAGCGCGGCATCGTGGCCGTCTGCGACGAGCCGTCGCGCGAGCCGCCGCCCGAGAAAGCCGGAGGCTCCGGTGACGACGATCCTCATGCGTGTGCGGTCCCGGGCTCGTCCGCGAGCCGGCGGCGCAGGAGATGCTCGATGAGCACGAAGTCGAGCTCACCGTCGATGTCGAAGGCCTTCTCCTCCGGTATCTCGAAACCCTCTGCCCGGCCATCGAGGAGGTGGCTCGCGCGTAGCAGGTAGTCGGCGGCGAGCACGTAGACGCCCGCCACGTGCTCAAACACCGGCGGCGCGGCCTGTCGTGCGAGCACGGTCGCGCCGAGGGACTTGCTCATGCGCAGGGCGCCCGACGCGTCGGGCTCGACGAGGTTGAAGTAGGGATTGCGCCGGGCGCAGGCCACCGTGAACACCGCGTCGACGCCACACGCGCGCCTGGCCTCGAAGATGGCGACCGCCGCGCACACGTCGGCCGGCTGGATAAGCGGGTTCGTGCAGTCGATGTCCAGATACGTGTCGTAAACCTCGCCGTAATGCGCCTCGCAGGCGGCGAGCGCATGCTGCCAGACTTGGAACTTGCCGGTTTTGCTGCGCGCGAGCTCGGCCGGGCGCAGGAAGGGAATCTCCGCTCCGGCTGCACGCGCGGCGTCCGCGATCGCCGGGCTGTCGGTGCTGACGACGACGCGCTCGACGACCCCGGCCTCGCGCATCGTCGCGACGGCACGCGCGATGACGGGGACGCCGAGGAGCGGCCGCAGGTTCTTGCCCGGCACGCCCTGGCTTCCGCCTCGGGCGGCGATGACGCCAAGAGTGGTCATCTCTTCCACCTTCCGAGTTCCGCATCCCGGGTGAACGCGAGCCGCGTCGTTCCTCCCAGCCTCCAGCTGCCTTGGAAGGAGCGAGACGGCGTATCGTCCCGGACGAGGCGCATGTCCGCGCTCGTCGATGGCGCGACGAAGCCGAGCCGTCGCGCCGGATCGAAGCGAACCTTCTCAGTGCCCAACACCTGCTGGAGCACCCAACAGGTGCTCACGCGCGCATCGACGACCGCCGATACTTTCTGCTCCGACCGGCTGATCACGTCGAGAACGTCCAGATCGAACGTCATAAAGCCGTCATCCGTACGGTAGCTCGGTCCGTCGACGAAGACAAAACCGTATGGGCGCTCAGGTACTTCGCGATATCGACGTCCGCGAAACAAAGAGAATGCACCGTCCTCGCCGGGGCTCAGCACGAGATCGACATAATCGTGCAGCTCGTCGGGGAGTAAGCGTCGCGCCATCTCGT
This sequence comes from Aurantimonas sp. C2-5-R2, assembly GCF_036549495.1. Taxonomy (NCBI): domain Bacteria; kingdom Pseudomonadati; phylum Pseudomonadota; class Alphaproteobacteria; order Hyphomicrobiales; family Aurantimonadaceae; genus Aurantimonas; species Aurantimonas sp. C2-5-R2. The sequence continues at coordinate 6,939 of NZ_JAZHLJ010000045.1, read as the reverse complement.
ACCAATTCTCGTGATCCTCCATCGAGGTCACGCGTCCGCGTGGGCGCCCCTCGCGTTCGTTCTCCCGCAGCGCGGCGGCGAGAACGACTGTCGAGGCCCCCGTTCCGCATTCCAGGATCTCGACGGGCGCGGTCGCTCGAACATGAGTGTAGAGCGTATGGTAGTCGATCAGGCCGCACCCGGTGGATTCCGTTCGCTGGAGATACTCCTGTAGAAGTCGCCAAAGATCGGGCACCCGCTCGAGGTCGCGCCTCGCACGGATCTCGGCGAGCCTGCGCAGCTCGATAAACGCTCGTTCCCTTGGGCGGAGAAGGCTACGCCAGCGCATCGTGGTTGCCCGCGCCTCAGTCATCGAAACCGACGACGTCTTCCGGGGAGACGTGCACGTCGGCTGACAGGTCGCGGATTGCGACTTTGCCGACCACGTCGGTCAGGCGATCTGCGTGGATACGACCGGTGCCCGGTCGCTTGACCCACGTGTTCGTCTCCTCGAAGCGCTGACCGGCTTTAATTGGCGCGGTCGTGACCACGGTGGCGTAGGCGAACTCGATCACCTGCTGCTCCTCGGGCAGGCGGGTCTTGCCGCCGCCACGGGCGAGCCAGACGGCGCGCGAGCCCTCGACAAGATCGCCGAACTCGCGCGGCTCGATCGAGATCGGTACGTCCGGCCCCGGCCAATCCCGCGACACCGTGAAGTGCTTCTCGAGGATCGACGCACCGAGCGCAACGGCACCGAGGCAGGTCCAGATGTTGAGTGAGTGGTCCGACAGGCCGGTCGGGCACTCGGGAAAGGCCAGACGCAAGTCGGTGACGCCACCGAGACGGACCTTGTCGTACGGCGTCGGGTACATCGAGGTGCAGTGCAACAACGCGAGCGGCACATCGAATTCTCCGATCGCTTCGACGGATCGACGAACGGAATCGAGATCGTTCATGCCGGTGGAGAGAATCATCGGCTTCCCGAGGCGCGCGATATGGCGCAGCAGGGGAAGGTTGTTGCACTCGCCAGAGCCAATCTTGAAGGCGGGTACGCCCATGTCGTCTAGCCGATCCGCCGCCTCACGGGAGAAGGGCGTAGAGAGATAGAGCACGCCCTTATCACGACAGTGGGCCTGGACCCGGCGCTCCTCGTCCTCGGTGAGCTCGGAGCGCTTGATGATGTCCCACAGCCGCTCTTCCGAGATCTCCCCCGGCTTCATGTCGGTGGGCACCATTTCCTTTTCGGTAATGTGGCACTGAAACTTGACGACCTCGGCGCCGACCGCTGCGGCCGCGTCGACCATTGCGATGGCCTTCTCGACATCGCCTTCGTGGTTGATGCCGACCTCGGCGATGACGAGCGGCGGGTGGTCCGGGCCAACGTGGCGTTCCGCGATTCGAAAGTCGGTCATCATGCACCTTTTGAAATCGTCGGGGGTTCGTGAGCGTATCGACGAACGACGTGCGAGGGATTACCGGGGATGCATGGGAATCGCAAGCCGGGAACTAAGACTGGTCCGAGCATGCGGACAAACTGGACGAGTGGCACCTGTCAGAGGCTCCAATACCCTACGCCCGCGGGCATCATCGAGACGTCAAGCATCGAGGTAACGTCGATGACGACGCCGCCCGCGCGAACGCCGGCCAGCAGTCGTTCGGGCGCTTCGGCGCGGAAGCAGCGGTGAGGGACCGCAACCACGATGGCTGAGAGGTCGCGCAACTCATCTTCCTGGACCATCCGCAGGCCGTGCTCCCGCAGCGCCTCGTCGGGATCCACCAGCGGGTCGTGCACCAGCGGCTCCGCTCCGTACGCGCGCAGCTCCTCGACGATTTCGGGAACGCGGCTGTTCCGCAGATCGGGGACGTCCTCCTTGAACGCGAGCCCCAGAATGCCCACGCGCGCACCACGAATCTCCGAGCCGGAGGCCGCGATCAGCTTGATTGTCCGTTCGGCTACGTAGCGGCCCATTGAATCGTTGATACGCCGACCCGCGAGGATGACCTGTGGATTGTATCCCAGTTCCTCCGCGATCGCCGTGAGGTAGTAGGGGTCGACCCCGATGCAGTGGCCGCCTACGAGGCCGGGCCGAAATGGCAAGAAATTCCATTTCGTTCGGGCTGCGGCGAGCACGTCCGCTGTACGGATGCCGAGCCGATCGTTGATGATGGCGAGTTCGTTCATCAGAGCGATGTTGAGATCTCGCTGCGTGTTTTCGATCACCTTGGCCGCTTCCGCGACCTTTATGCTCGATGCGCCGAACAGCCCGGCGTGCACGGCCGGGCCGTAAACGGCAGCGACGCGCTCGAGCGTCGCTTCGTCCTGGGCCGAAATCACTTTCACGATGTCGGCGAAGCCGTGATGCTTGTCACCGGGATTAATACGCTCCGGAGAGTAGCCGAGCGTGAAGTCGACCCCGCAACGGAGGTCCGAGAGTTCGGCGAGCAGGCGTCCGCAGACGTCCTCCGTCACACCCGGATAGACCGTCGATTCGAAGACGACGGCGGCGCCGGGCCGCAGATGTGGGGCGATTGTACGACAGGCCGCCTTCAGAGGGGCGAGGTCCGGCCGGCGCGCGCCGTCGATCGGCGTCGGCACGGTCACGATGAAGAAGGTCACCCCAGCGAGAATGGCGGAATCGCTCGAGACGAGGAGCCGCGAGGCGCAAAGTGCGTCCGGGGACACCTCGCCGGTTGCGTCGCGGCCCTCGCGGAGGGCTGCGACGCGTGCCTCCGAGATGTCGAAGCCGGTGACGTCGTCGAAGACCTGCGCCAGCGCCAACGCGACGGGAAGACCGACATAGCCAAGGCCAAGAATTGCAATGCGTTCGCTCATGATACCCTTCGATCAGGAAGTGGATGCGCCCCGAGCCCGGCCAGACCGTATTGCGACGAGCGACCGCAGGGGAGCCGGCCCGTTCCCTGCCGTTCCAGTCGCTTCCATCGAGCTCGGGCTCTGCAGCTCGGCACGAATTCGGCCAGCGCCGCCCGAATCGCCTCGGAACGCCCGTGCAGGGCTCTTTCGTCCATTTCGGAGATCGCGCAGCGAAGCACCTGCAGGTCGGCGAAGCGTGCCATCGCCACGAAGACGCCGTCGGCACCGGACGGCTTCGTCCGCTCGTCCTTGTCGAACAATTCCTCGAACAGCTTCTCGCCGGTGCGCAAGCCGGTCACGACGGTACGCACGTTCTCCTCTGGTCTGAGTCCGGCCAGCGCGATCATCGTGTGCGCGAGGTCGACGATTCGTACCGGCTCGCCCATGTCAAGCACGAAGATCCGCCCGCGCTGGTCCTGCCGCGCCGCGCCGTTCGCAGCAGCCTGCAGAACAAGTTCGGTCGCCTCCCTGATCGTCATGAAAAAGCGCTTCGTCTCCCGGTGAGTGACCGTTACCGGGCCGCCCGCGCCGATTTGCCGCTTGAACAAGGGCACGACCGAGCCGTTCGAGTCCAACACGTTGCCGACCCTGACCGTAATGAAACAGGTGTGCATGCCCGAGAAGTCGAGCGCCTGGCAATAGGTCTCCGCGACGCGCTTAGTCGCACCCATAACGCTAGAGGGCTTGATCGCCTTGTCCGTCAGGTTCATCACCACCGCGTCGGCCCCGTTTGCCACCGCCGCATCCGCGACATTGCGCGTCCCGACGACATTGGTCAGGACGCCCTCGCAGGCGTTCGCCTCGACGAGGGGCACGTACTTGAGCGCCGCCGCATGAAATACAATTGCCGGCTCTTCCTCGTGGACGACCCGCGCGATGCGCTCGCGATCGCGTACGTCGGCGATAATCGCTCTGCGCGATAAATGAGGCGCCTCCGTCGCGACACGCTGGCCGATTTCGTAGAGCGCGTATTCCGAGTTGTCAACGAGCGCGAGGGACCGCGGCCCGAAGCTGGAGACCTGCCGAACGATCTCCGAGCCGATGCCGCCGCCCGCGCCTGTGACGAGCACCCTTCGATCGGTCGCAAGCCCGCGAATGCCCTGCAGGTCCAGCGCGACCGGCGGATGTCCGAGCAGATCCTCCAGCGTGATGTCTTCGAGGCTGGGCGCCCCGCTCGTAAGCGGGCCGGGCGCGACGCGCCGCAGGGGTAATCGCAGCCGAGCTGCGGTTTGCGCGAACTCTTGCAAAGAAAGCTTCTGTCCTTCCGGAGCTGCGACGATGAACGCGTCGATCTGTACGCCTCCTCGCGAGAGACGTGCAACCACTTCCTCCAGATCGCCGCTCCACAGGGCCAGGCGTTTCGGATCGGGTGCCGCCTCCAAAGAGCCGTAACGCGCTGCGACGGCAAAAGTCATTGCCGCGCCGGCCATGATCGCGTCGTGCAAGCTTGCGAAGACGCGCTTCCAGGATATCTTCATATATGCATCGTCGGTGATTACCGGACTGATCGTCCCGCATAAGGCCAGTGCGGTCGACTAACACGGCCTACGATCCGCTGGAAGTGGATTGTCGAACTCGGGACGGCGTTCTGCCTCACGAGAAAACATCATGGGGTTTGCGGGCCCCGTCGGGCGCCACCGCGTGCTCCGGGGTGGGGGGCGACGGCGAGAGGTCGGAAATCTTACGCGCGATGGTAGTCCCGATACCACGCCACGAACCGCCGCACGCCCTCCTCGACGGGCGTCGACGGGCTGTAGCCGGTGAGCGCCTCGAGCAGTTGCGCCCGGGCGGAGGTCGCGGCGACGTCGCCCTTCTGCATGGGCAGCATGATCTTGGTCGCCTCCACGCCCAGCGCGCGCTCGATCGTCTCGATGAAGGGCATCAGCCCCACCGGCTGGCCGCCACCGATGTTGACCACGCGCCAGGGCGCGGCCGGTGAGAGCGAATCCATCGGGCCGACAGGCGCGCCCTCCGCCGGCACAGCGTCAATGAGGCGAACGATGCCCTCGACGAGGTCGTCGATATAGGTGAAGTCGCGCTGCATCGCGCCTTCGCCGTAGACCTCGATCGGCTCGCCCACGAGGGTCGCGCGCACGAACTTGAACAGCGCCATGTCGGGACGACCCCAGGGGCCGTACACCGTGAAGAACCGGAACGCCGTCGTCGGCAGCTTCCAGAGGTGCGCGTAGGAATGCGCCATCGTCTCCGTCGCCTTCTTGGTGGCGGCGTAGAGCGTCAGCGGGTAGTCGGCGCGGTCCATCTCGCCAAAGGGCATCTCCTCGTTGGCGCCGTATACCGAGCTCGTTGAGGCGAGAAGGAAGTGGTCGGGCGCATGCCGGCGCACGCCCTCCATGACGTTAAAAGTTCCGACTAGGTTGGCGTTGACGTAAGCGCGCGGGTTCTCAAGCGAGTAGCGCACGCCCGCCTGCGCCGCGAGATGGATCACGACGTCGGGCGCCGCCTCGTCGAAAGCGCGTTGCAGCTCCGCGTCGTCCTCGAGCATAATCTCGTGGGCGACGAAGGCGTTCGAGCGCCGCAGGACGGCATGCCGGGCCTGTTTCAGCGCGACGTCGTAGTAGGGCGTCATGCCGTCCACGCCCATGACCAGCCAGCCGTCGGCGATCAGGCGCTGCGCCACGTGGAAGCCGATGAAGCCGGCGGTGCCGGTGACGAGGGCCTTGCGCGCTCTGCTTAGCTTGATCATTTGCATGCCCCGCTGCCCGAAATGCCGTTGGGCTATCCCTCGCCTCCGCCGGCCGCAAGACGCAATTCGGCAACACTTTCGTCGATTCGAAACGCGCATCGCCTGAATTCCTGGCGCCGGCGGACCGTCTGGGCTACGGTGAGTGAAAGCTGAGGAAATCCGCGGGAGCTTCGCTGATTGCGTCGCAATGATCGGTTCGGGCTATGTCGGTCTCGTCTCGGGGCCTGATTCGCCGATTTCGGCCATGAGGTGGTGTGCGTCGACAAGGACCCGGCGAAGATCGCCGCGCTCAAGGCCGGGCGGATGCGGATCTACGAGCCCGGGCATTTCAACGACGGAGCAATTCCAGGCCAATGGTTGGAGTGCGCCCCTAAGGCTGGACACCTCAGGCAGCATGTTTTGACCGTTCCGGGTCGTTTCTCTCCTCGAACTGATCGGGGCTCAGGTATCCGAGCGCCAAATGCAGCCGAATGGCTCCGCCAGAGCGGGTGCTGCGTAGAAGGTGGAACGAGGCAGATCCATCAGTTCGCACCCTCATCTGAGCGAGATTCCGGCGGGCCGGTGATCACGGATTCAGGCGGGCTTCTCTGCGATCGTTCGCGCCGACGAGCCCCCTTTAGAAACTCGATCTCAAGCGCCTGACGTCCGAAAAGCCGTTCGAGCGCCGCGATCCGCATCTCGTATTCGGGCAACGGTTCTTCTTCGACCGCGTCGTCGTCGAACTCACCGCGTTCGTATTTCTCGATCCAGATCGGGAGCAGGGTGCGGCAAAACATCGTACTTCTAACTGAGCGCGCGCATCGACTCGCCATTGAAATGGGCCTCCACGATTTCGCGCTTCCTGGCGGTGCGGCGTCGTCGGTGTCTCTTCGTCATGGGGTTCTCCTTATCAGAACTCCGGCCGGGTCAATATTTCGGAGCCAAACTGTCCAGCCTCAGGGGCGCACTCCATGGGGCGGAGAAACCAAGCCACGGCGATGGCAGACACGACGCACGAAGCGGCCCGATCGGGCCACTTTGCGAGGACATCGACGAGCGGGTCGATGCTTTCCTGACCTGGCCGATCGAGGGTGAATGGCTCTATCTCTGGATCGACGCCACCTACCTGAAAGTGCGCCAGCCCGGGCGCATCATCTCGGTCGCGGTCACCATCGCCGTCGGGGTCAATCGCGACGGCCGCCGCGAAGTCCGCGGCATGGCGATCGGACCTCGCGAAGCCAAGCCGTTCTGGACGGACTTCCTTCGAGGCCTGGTCCGCCGCGGACTGTCCCGCGTCAAGCTGGTGATTTCCGATGGGGATGTCCCGAAGTTTGTTGAACTTCGTTGAGCGGCGATGCCGGGTTGAACGTTACGCGGCCCTCGATGCAGGGGCAACGAACTTTTC
>NZ_JAZHLJ010000044.1:0-33843 GCF_036549495.1 Aurantimonas sp. C2-5-R2 | reverse complement strand
CTCCTCAGTGGAATCGGCACCCCGAGCCTAACGGCTCAAGGCGGGCAACGCCGCCCACTTCAGAGTTTCAACAGAGACCGGGACATTCCCATGGAGATGGTCACGACGGTGGAGATGCGCGATCTTTGTCCCTTCCTGGAAACCCATGACCTCCAGGGCGGATTGTGGGACGCGGCGGACGGGGACATCGACCCGGCGCAGATCACCCAGGCGTTCGCCAAGGCCGCGCGCGGAATGGGCGCGACGATCATCCGATTCTGCCCAGTGACAGGGTTGAACCAGCAGAGCGACGGCACCTGGCATGTTGTGACCGCCAAAGGCACGGTGAAAGGCGGACATCATCGTCAACGCCGCTGGCTACCGCGCCGCGGAGCTCGGTCGCATGATGGGCCGCGACGTTCCGACGGTGGCGATGTCGCACCAATATCTCGTCACCGAGGAAGTGCCCGAATTCTCCGCGCGCGAGACGAGCATCCCGATGGTCCGCGATCCCGACTCTTCCTACTACCTGCGCCAGGAAGGCAAGGGCCTGATCCTCGGCCCCTACGAGCACCAGGCCACGCCCTATTGGGTGAGCCGTGCCGATCCGATGCCTGCCGATTTCTCGTTCCAGCTCTGGTCGGACGATCTGGACCGCATCGAAAGCTATATCGAGGATGCCTGCGCGCGGATGCCGGTGCTGGCCAGCGCCGGTATCCAGAAGGTCATCAACGGACCCATCCCCTATGCGCCGGACGGCCTGCCGCTGATCGGTCCCGTCCCCGGCATCAGCAATGCCTTCGAAGCCTGCGTCTTCACCTTCGGCATCGTCCAGGCCGGTGGCGCCGGCAAGGTGCTCGCTGACTGGGTCACGGAAGGCGAGACCGAATGGGACATGTGGGCGGTCGATCCGCGCCGTTTCACCGACTTCGCCACCAAGTCCTACACGGTCGCCAAGGCCGTCGAGGTCTATTCGCACGAATACGCCATTCACTACCCCCATCTGGAATGGCCGGCAGGGCGGCCCGCCAAGACCTCGCCGGTCTACGAGCGGCTGAAGGTCAAGGGCGCTCGTTTCGGCGCCCGCGGTGGTTGGGAAAAACCGACCTGGTTCGGGACACCCGGCGACGAGGACGCTCCCGAGACCTATGGCCGTGGCGACTGGTTCGAGTCGGTGGCGCGCGAATGCGATGCCGTCGCGAACCAGGTGGGAATTCTCGACCTCACCGCCTTCGCCCGGTTCGAGATGAAGGGCGAGGGGGCAGCGGAATGGCTGGGCGGCATGATCGCCGGCGCGCTGCCGAAGCCCGGCCGTGTCACCCTTGCCTATCTCTGCACCAGGGCCGGACGCATCCTGACCGAGCTCACCGTCACGCGCTTTGCCGAAGATCATTTCTGGCTGATCGGCGCCGTCGGTGGCCAGTGGCACGATCGCGACTGGCTGAGGCGCCACATGCCGGCGGACGCCGATTTCACGCTGACCGACGAAACGGCCGGCTGGGGCACGCTGGTCATCGCCGGTCCGCGGTCGCGCGATCTCCTCGCCAAGGTGGCGGACAGCGACCTGTCGAACGCGGCGTTTCCCTGGCTTTCCCACCAGCCTGTCGAGATCGGCATGGCGCGCGGCCTGGCGATCCGCGTCAATTATGTCGGCGAACTCGGCTACGAGCTGCATCTGCCGCTGGCAACGCTGGCCGGTGCCTACGACATGTTGTGGCAGGCCGGCGAGGAATTCGGCATCGCGGATTTTGGCGTCTACGCCATGGATTCCATGCGGCTGGAAAAATGCTACCGCGGCTGGAAGAGCGATCTGTCGACCGACTATTCGCCGCTGCAGGGCGGGCTCGACCGCTTCGTCCGGCTCGACAAGCCGGACTTCATGGGCCGCGACGCGCTGATCCGGGAACGGGAGGCTGGCGTCTCGGAGCGTTTTGCGCCGTTGACCGTCGATTGTGCGGCTGACCGCAGCGGCGTCGATCCTGTGCCGCTTTCGAGCGTCTGGAAGGGCGAGGAGCGCGTCGGTCTCGTCACCTCGGCCGGCTTCGGCCATCGCATCCAGAAGACGATCGCGCTTGCCATGTTGCGTGCCGATCTCACCGAACCCGGCACCGAAGTCGAAATCGAGATCCTCGGCGAGCGCCGCAAGGCGACGGTGGTCGCCGAGCCCATTTACGACCCTCGCAACGAGCGGCTGAAAGGTCTGTCATGACGACGAAACCGGTCCCTTCCTCGGCGCGCGCGGTGATCATCGGCGGCGGCGTCATCGGCTGCTCGCTCGCCTATCACCTGACCAAGCTTGGCTGGACGGACGTCGTCCTCCTGGAGCGAAAGCAGCTGACCTGCGGCACGACCTGGCACGCAGCGGGCCTGATCGCGCAGCTCCGGGCGACCCACAACATGACGCGGCTCGCCAAATATTCGCAGGAGCTCTACGGCACGCTGGAGGCCGAGACGGAGGTTGCGACCGGGTTCAAGCGCAATGGCTCGATCACCCTCGCCTTGACCGACGAGCGGTTGCAGGAGTTGAAGCGCGGCGCCTCGATGGCGCGCTCCTTCGGCGTCGAGATCGAGGAGATCTCGGTCGCGGACGCCAAACGCCTGAATCCGCTATATAATATGGAAGACGTCACCGGTGCTGTCTATCTGCCGAAGGACGGGCAGGGCGATCCGACCAATATCGCGCTGGCTCTGGCCAAGGGCGCCCGCATGCGCGGCGCGCAGATCATCGAGGGCGTCGCGGTCACCGCCATTCACCAGGTCGACGGTCGCGCCACCGGCGTCGCCTGGCAGCGCGGCGAGGAGACCGGCAATCTCTCGGCCGATGTGGTGGTGAACTGCGCCGGCATGTGGGCCCGCGATGTAGGCCAGATGGCGGGCGTCAACGTGCCGCTGCAAGCCTGCGAACATTTCTACATCGTGACCGAAGCGATCGCCGATCTGCCGCGCGACATGCCGGTGATGCGGGTGCCGGACGAGTGCGCCTATTACAAGGAGGACGCCGGCAAGCTATTGCTCGGCGCGTTCGAGCCGCGCGCCAAGCCCTGGGGACAGGACGGCATTCCCGCAGATTTCTGCTTCGACCAGTTGCCTGAGGATTTCGACCATTTCGCCCCGATCCTGGAGATGGCGGTCAATCGCTTTCCCGCGCTCGAAAAGGCGGGAATCCATACCTTCTTCAACGGACCGGAGAGTTTCACGCCGGACGACCGGTATCTCCTTGGCGAAGCGCCGGAACTCGCCGGGTTCTTCGTCGCGGCGGGCTTCAATTCGGTCGGCATCCAGTCGGCCGGCGGCGCCGGCATGGCGCTGGCGCAGTGGATCGAGGATGGCGAGCCGCCCTTCGATCTCTGGGATGTCGACATTCGCCGGATGCAGCGGGTGCAGAACAACCGCACCTATCTCGTCAACCGCGTCAGCGAGACGCTCGGTCTGCTCTATGCCGATCATTTTCCCTATCGCCAGTTCGAAAGCGCCCGCGGGGTGCGGACCTCGCCGCTGCACGAACGTCTGGCCGCGCGCGGCGCCTGCTTTGGCGAAACAGCGGGCTGGGAGCGGGCCAACTGGTTCGTGCCGAAGCGGATATGGAACGGGGGGGTCAAGCCCGAATATCGCTACAGCTGGGGTCGGCAGAACTGGTTCGACTATGCCGCCAGCGAGCACAAGGCGGTGCGCGAGGCGGTCGGGCTGTTCGACATGTCGTCCTTCGTCAAGCTGCGGGTGGAAGGCCGCGATGCCTTCGATGTCCTGCAAAAGCTGTGCGCCAACGATGTCGACGTGGCACCGGGCCGCATCGTCTACACGCAATGGCTCAACGAGCGCGGCGGCGTCGAAGCCGACCTGACCGTGACGCGCCTCTCCGAGACCGCCTTCCTGGTGATCACCGGCGCGGCCCAGGGCGTCCGCGAACTGGCGTGGCTGAAGCGCCATATTCCGGGTGACGCCCATTGCACCGTCATTGACGTCACCAGCGCCGAGGCCTGCCTGCCGGTGATGGGGCCGAATGCGCGGGAGCTCCTGCAGTCGCTCACCGGCGCCGATCTTTCCAACGCGGCATTTCCGTTCGCGTCGGCCCGCGAGATCGAACTCGGCATGGGCATGGTGCGCGCCCACCGCATCACTTATGTCGGCGAACTCGGCTACGAACTCTACATGCCGAGCGATTTGGCCCGGCATGTCTTCGATACCGTCATGGAGGCAGGCGACGCATTCGGCCTGCGCCTTTGCGGCATGCACACCATGGATGCCTGCCGGCTGGAGAAGGCGTATCGCCATTTCGGCCATGATCTGTCCGACGAGGATCATGTGCTGGAGTCGGGGCTGGGCTTTGCCGTGAAGCCCGATAAGACGCCTGGCGCCTATGGCGATTTCATCGGCCGCGCCGCCGTGGCGGCGAAAAAGCAGGAAGGCCTGACGAGGCGGCTGGTACAGTTCAAGCTCGATGATGCCGAGCCGCTGCTCTATCACACCGAGCCGATCTGGCGGGACGGCGCGATCGCCGGGTTCCTGACCTCGGGCGGCTACGGACATCATCTCGGCGCGGCAATCGGCCTTGGCTATGTGCAATGCGCGCCAGACGAAAAGCCCGGCGATATCGTCGGTTCCTCCTACGAGATCGAGGTTGCAGGCGAGCGCGTCGGTGCCATCGCCAGCCTCAAGCCGCTCTACGATCCCAAGTCGGAGCGGGTTCGCGCCTGAACGAGCGGCCTCATAAGAGGGCGAGTTTGATCAGGCCGATGGCGCAAAGCACGACCAACATCGCCAGGACGAAGACGCGGAACGATTGCGGGGTGGCGGACAGGAACCGCCGCCCGCCGAGCCAGACGCCCAGCGCCATGAATGGCAGGGCGAAGCCGATGCGCGCCAACGCCGTCACGTCGAACAGGCCATTGAGCGTCAGCAGCGCGCTGCCCCAGAGATCGATGGCGAACAGATAGGCGATGAAGACGGCGCGCATGATGGCCGCTGGGATGCGCCCCGCCGTGAAGACCAGCGCGACGACGAGGCCACCGACCCCGGCGGCGCCGTTGACGATACCCGACACCAGACCCGTTGCGGCCAACAGGCTGCCGGACAGACGCAGCGCCAGCCCGGGACTCAGCCACAAGAGCAGGCTGGCGAACAGAATGAAGGCCAGCAGTGCGCTCTTCACCGGCTCGGGCGGCAAGGTGGCGAGCAAATGAACGCCGATCGGATTGCCGATCAGCGCGCCGGCGAACAGGAACCCCAGAATTCGCCAGTCGATCTCGCGCCAGACACCGCGCGCCTGACCGAGGCTCGCGGCGATCTCCAGACCGATGGCGATCGGCACCAGTTCGGCCGGCGGCAGGATGAGCGTCAGCGCCGCCATGATCACCGCCGACATGCCGAATCCGGCATATCCTCGCGCGAAGCCCGCGCACAGGAAGACCGCCGCGCTGAGGACGAGGCCGCCGGCGCTAAGGTTCAACATCGATGCGGGCATGGGAGGCCGGTCGCCATTATTCGGCGGCTTGCGTCGATGACGAGGGCAGGCTCCTGACGATCTCGGCCAACTTGCGAACGCCCTCGGCGATACGGTCGGTGGCGATCGCGGAGAAGCCGAGGCGGAAATAGTTTCGCGGCGGATTGCGGCCGGCGAAGAAGAAATCGCCGGCCTCGATGACGATCCCTTGCTTCAGCGCCCGCCGCGCCAATTCACCGGCATCGAACCCCGGCGGTCCTTCCAGCCAATAGCTGGTGCCGCCGAAGGTCGGGCTGCGCGACCAGAACGGCAAATGGGTCTGCAGCGCCTCGCCCCTGACCCGCCAGCGTTCGCGGTAAACACGGTGCAATCGCCCCAACAGCGCATCGTGATGTCCGAAAGCCAGGAAGAGGGCGGCGGCGCGCTGGTTGTTACCGGGCGGGTGGCGCAGCATCAGCCGGCGCAGCGCTCGCGCCTGATCGATCAGCGGTTTCGGGGCGACCAGGAAGCCGATCCGGACGCCCGGCACCAGGGACTTGGACAAGCTGCCGATGTAGATGACCCGTCCCTCCTTATCCAGCGACTTCAGCGCCGGGGTTGGTGCGGAGACATAGTTGGCCTCGAACTCGTAATCGTCCTCCAGAATGATCAGGTTGTTGGCGCTGGCGAGCGCCAACAATTCCTTGCGTCGGGACAGTGGTAGCGTCGCCGTGGTGGGGAAATGATGCGACGGGGTGATGAAGGCCAACTGACAGGCGGCCAGCCGCTCGTCCATCAGCAGCCCATTCTCGTCGACTGGTATCGGCACGACGTGCCGGGTGCGCAAGGCGAACATGTTGCGCGCGTCGGGATAGCCCGGGTCCTCGATGGCGACGCGCGTGTTCGCTCCGACCAGCAGACTTGAAACCAGGTAGAGGGCGTTCTGAGCGCCCATGGTGATGAGAATCTCCTCGTCACGCGCGGCGATTCCCCGGCGGGGCAGGATGCGGGTGCGGATCTGTTCGATCAGCATCGGGTCGTCGGCGTTGAAACGGTCCGCCGTCCACTGGTCCAAACCTTTTGCGCCCATGGCCTGGCGGACGCAGTCGCGCCATTCGGAAATGGGAAACAGAGTGTGATCGATCTGGCCGTAGATGAAAAGATAGGGATGGTCCCGCCAGTCTTCCGGCTTGACGATATTGACCTGACCGGCGGGATGGATTCGCAGGCGCGCCTGCCAGTCGATCTTGCCTTTGTCCTCAGTCGGGGCAGCCGCGTCCGCCGACGGCACCAGTCCCGTCAGGACATCGGGGTTGACGTAAAAGCCGCTGCGCTCCCGCGCAAGCAGGAACCCATCCTCGACCAGGGCCTGATACGACAGCACGACGGTATTGCGCGACACGCCGAGCTGGCGCGCCATGGCCCGAGTGGAGGGAACCGATTCCATCGCCGAGAGCTGGCCGGCCAGCACGGCGGAGACCAGACCCTCGCGAATCTGCGCCTGCAGTGTGAAGGTTTCGCCCTTGTCGACATGAAACAGTGCGTTGCGCATGACGATCCTGGTCTTACCCAATTGGGCTATCTGGTCCTACGATCAGGCCAGACCGGACGGTATCGTGAGGAAGCTGACATTCGCAAGTGAATCCGGGTGCGCCCGCCAAACTTCCATCGAGGTGAACCATGAGCTCCAGATCCGCAGCCGCAGACGTCGCCTTTTCACCCACCAATTCCCTCGAAGCCCACTGGATGCCGTTTTCCGGCAATCGCGACTTCAAGCAGAGTCCGCGGATGGTGATGCGCTCAGAGGGCATGTTCTGCTGGGACCAGAACGGCAATCAGGTCATCGACGGGTCGTCCGGCCTGTTCTGCTGCCCCGCCGGTCACGGGCGCAAGGAAATCGCCGATGCCGTTCACCGGCAGATGCTGCAAAACGACTATGTCGCGCCCTTCCAACTGGGTCAGCCGACTTCCTTCGCCCTGGCACAGAAGGTCGCCGATCTCCTGCCGGAGCCGATCAACCACGTCTTCTTCGTCAATTCGGGTTCGGAGTCGATCGACACGGCGTTGAAGATCGCCATGGCCTATCACCGCGCCCGCGGCGAGGGAGAGCGCATCCGCTTCGTGTCGCGCGAGCGGGCCTATCACGGCGTGAACATCGGCGGGGTGTCACTGTCCGGCATGATCAAGAACCGCGAGGCGTTTCCCGCCACCATGCCGCATGTGGCGCTGATGCGGCATACCTGGCAGGAAGAGAACAAGATGACGCGCGGCCAGCCGGAGCACGGCGCCGAACTCGCCGAGGATCTGGAGCGCATCTGCCAGACCTACGGTCCGCGGACCATCGCCGCCTGCTTCGTCGAGCCGGTCGCCGGCTCCACCGGAACGCTGGTGCCGCCGAAGGGCTATCTCAAGCGGTTGCGCGAAATCTGCGACAAACACGGCATCCTGCTGGTGTTCGACGAGGTGATCACCGGCTTCGGTCGTCTCGGCGCGCCGTTCGCCTGCGACAAGTACGATGTCGTGCCGGACATCGTCACCATGGCCAAGGCGCTGACTAACGGCGCCATTCCGATGGGCGCGGTCGCAGTGCGCGACGCGGTCTACGAGACGGTTACCAACGCCAGCCCCGAGGGCGCCGTCGAGTTCTTCCACGGCTACACCTATTCGGCGCATCCGGCCGCCTGTGCGGCGGGATTGGCGGCGCAGGAGATCTACGCATCCGAGGGCCTGTTTGACCGTGCGGCGGAATTGGCGCCGTATTTCGAGGAGGCGATCTTCGGCCTCAAGGACCACCCGCTGGTGTTCGACCTGCGGGTGGTCGGCCTGATGGCCGGCGTCGAGGTCAAGAGCGACGGGGCGCCGGGCCGGCGCGGCCAGCAGATGCAGAAGGATCTGTTCTGGAACGGCTGCCACGTGAAGTTCACCGGCGACGTCGCGGTGGTGGCGCCGGCCTTCATCGCCGAGCGCAAGCATGTCGACGAGATCGTCGACAAACTGCGCAGGACGCTCGACCAGCATCTTTAGCACTGTGGTTTTTGCCGTTTCTTCGATGAGCATTACTTCACGATCGAACGCGCGCGAGAGTGCCAGCCCAAGCCACGCGAGCTCGCCGATCTATTCCGAACGGGGTGATCGGCGGGGCCTCGATTGCAGGATCGAATGCCGTGCGCTTCGACATCGATCCGCGGCAAGCGAATCTTGGCCGACTGTTCCGGTCAACCGGGCACTGCCTCCGACACCGGATCGGCATCGGGCGCGGGATCCTTGGGCTCCTGCACACGGAAGACGACGAGGTAAAGCGCCGGTATGAAGAGAAGCGTGATCAGCGTTCCCGCGATGATGCCGCCCATCATCGCGTAAGCCATCGGCCCCCAGAACACCTCGCGCGAGATCGGGATTAGCGCCAGGCTCGCCGCCGCCGCCGTGAGCAGGATCGGACGTGCGCGCATCTTGCTCGCCTCGAACACCGCATTCCAGGGGTGAAGTCCTTCTTCGCGCAAGACCTCGATCTGATGGACGAGGATGATCGAGTTGCGAATGAGGATGCCGATAAGCGCCAAGACGCCCAGAATCGCGACGAAGCCCAGTGGTGCCCCTGACGGAATCAATGCCGCGACGACGCCGATCAGCCCCAGCGGAGCGGCACTGACGACGATGAGCGTTGCCCTGAAGCTCTGCATCTGGATCATGATCAGGGTCAGCATGGCGACGAGCATCAACGGCACGACGGCGGCTATCGGTCCCTGGCTTTGGGTGCTCGATTCCACCGCGCCACCGATTTCCACCGTGTATTCGGCGGGCAGGCTCTCCCGGAACGCGGCGATCTTTCCCCCGAGGTCCGCGACGATCGTCGCGGGTTGTGCCGGCCCGAGGATCGCCGCGCTGACCGTAATGGTCGGGATGCGCGAGCGCGAGTAGAGGATCGGATCTTCATAGTCGTAGCCGTAACTGACGAGGCTTGCGAGCGGGATCGCGGCACCTTGAGAATTCGTCAGCTGCAGGTTCTCGATCGCCTCGATGGAGTCGCGGTCCGACTGGCGGCCGCGCGCCACGACGTCGACCAGATAGATGCCGTCCCGGACCTCCGTGATCGTCAGGCCGTCGAGGACGAGGTTCAGTGTCGATGCGATCTGCTGTGACGTCACGCCCAGCTGGCGCGCCTTGTCCTGCAGAATTTCCACCTTGAGCGCCCGGGCCGGCTCGTTCCAGTCCATGACGATCGATCGCAGGCGGGGATCTTGCGCCATGACGGCCGCAAGCTCGCGCGCGCCGGCGCGCACCACCTCGATATCCGGACCGCCGACGCGGTACTGCACCGGTCGGCCAACGGGTGGTCCAAGCTCGAGATTCTTCACATAGACGTCGATGCCGACGAGATTCTTGCGGGCGAAAGTCTGGATCCTGTCACGGACCCGCTCGCGCGCCGCGATATCCTTGTTGACGATAACGACCTGGCCGAAGAACGGGTTCGATGGCTGGACATCGTAGGCGAGGATGAAGCGCTCGGCAGATCGGCCGACATAGGACGAGAAATGGTCGATGTCGTCGTCGCCGACCAACGTCGCCTCGAGCTTGTCCATTTCGGCCTTGGTCTCGGCGATGGTTGCGTTTCGCCGCAGCATGAAGTCGATCACGAGTTCCGGCCGGTCGGATGTCGGGAAAAACTGTTGCTGCACGAAGCGCATCGAATAGATCGAGCCGGCAAAGAGCGCGACCGTGAGCAGGATCGTGATCCAGCGCCGGCGCATCGCGACCCGCAGGATGCGGCTGAAAGCGCGCCGGGCAAAACCGGGCTTTGCGTCGTGCTTGTGCATCGACTTGGGCAGCAGCAGCACACCAATCAGCGGCGTGAACAAGACGGCGACGACCCAGGACAGGAGCAGAGCCAGGGCGATGACCACGAACAGCGAAAAGGTGTACTCGCCGGCATTGGAATTGTTGAAGCCGATCGGCAGGAAGCCGGCAACCGTGACGAGCGTTCCCGACAGCATCGGAAAGGCGATCGAGGTCCAGGCGAAGCTCGCGGCCTTTTCCCGCGTCTCGCCCATTTCCGAACGTGACACCATGGTCTCGATCGCGATCATCGCGTCGTCCACCAGAAGACCGAGGGCGATGATCAGCGCACCGAGCGAGATCCGCTGCAGCGTCAGGCCGGCATATTCCATGCCGATGAAGGTCATGGCGAGGACCAGCGGAATCGACAAGGTGACGACCAACCCGGCGCGAAAGCCAAGGCTCACGAAGCTGACGATAAGAACGATGATCACCGCTTCGAGAAGCGCCTGGGTGAAGCCGCCGACGGATTCCTCCACCACGGCCGACTGATCGGCGACGAGGTGTACGCCGATGCCGACCGGCAGTTCGGAGACGATGCGCGCCATCTCCTCCTTCAGATTCTCGCCGAAGTCGACGATGTTGCCGCCCTTTCGCATGCCGATGGCAAGGCCGATCGCCGGCTGGCCATTATACCGGAAGAGCGCCGAGGGCGGGTCCTGGTAGCCCCGCTTGATCGTCGCGACGTCGCTGAGGCGGAAAAAGCGATCGTTGACGCGAAAATTGAGCGAAGCCAGACTGTTTTCCGAGGCGTATTGGCCCGACACGCGCACGAAGATGCGCTCCGGTCCGGACTGCACGACACCGGACGGCGCGATCGCGTTCTCGGCTTTCAGCGTATCGATGATCGACTGCTGGTCGATGCCGAGCCCGGCGATCTTGCGCAGCGAAAATTCGAGGAAAATCCGTTCGTCCTGGGCGCCTACGAGTTCCACCTTGCCGGATTCCGGCAGCTGCAGGACTTTCGTGCGCACGGCTTCGACATAATCGCGCAACTGGCGTGGCGTGAAGCCGTCGGCGGTAAAGGCATAGATGTTGCCGAATACGTCGCCGAACTCGTCGTTGAAACCGAAGCCTTGAAACTCCGAGGGGAAATCGCCGCGAATGTCCGCCATCATGTGCCGGACGCGGGTCCAGATGCTGGTGATCTGACCGGCCTTCGTCGTCGGAAGCAGATTAACGAAGATGACGGTCTGACCGGGTGTCGTGATCGACCGGGTATAGTCGAGGGAGTCCAGCTCCTGGAGCTTCTTCTCCATCCGGTCGGTGACCTGCTCGGTCATTTCCTTGACGGTCGCACCGGGCATGACGCCCGAAACGACCATCGTCTTGATGGTGAACGGCGGGTCTTCCTCGCGGCCGAGATTGAGATAGGAAAGCGCGCCGACGAGCATCGCGATGATCATCAGAAACCAGACGAAGGAGCGATGGTGAAGCGCCCAGTCGGAGAGATTGAAGCGTTTCACGATGGTCTTTCGCCTTCCGCCATATCCGTCAGCGAGATAGCTTGCCCATCCTCAAGGCTGTGGACGCCGGCGATGACCACGCGCTCGTCGGGTTTCAGTCCGTCGTCGATCCGCACCGCGCCATCGGGCGCGTCGCTCACCGTCACGGCGCGCCGTGTCACCGTCTTCGCCGTCTCGTCCACGACCCAGACCGAAGCCTTGCCGTCCTCTTCCAGGATCGCGCTTTTCGGCACGATCACCGACGCCGGCTGCTCTGCCTTCTCTTGCGGGATCGCTTTGACCAACGCCCCGATGCGAAAGGCGGGCGGGGGATCGGCAAGCGTGATGCGCACCCGATTGGTGCGGGTTAGGGCCTCGGCCTGCGGCGCGATCTCGCGAATCCCGCCCTCGACGCTGAGATCCGGCTCGATCTGCAGGACGACGCGGAAGCGGTCGCCGGCGGTCAGAGCCGAACCCTGGGCCGCCGGTACATCCACGACCGCCTCGCGCTCGCCGGTCCGGGCAAGTTTGAAGACCGCCGCGCCAGCCGACACGACTTGACCGACATCTGCCTCGCGGTCCGTGATGACCCCGTCATAGGGTGCCGTGAGAACAGCGAAACTCAGCGCATTCTCGGTCTTATCGAGCTGCGCCCGTGCGCTTGCGAGCTCGGCATCGGCAACCTGACGGCTTTGTTCGGCGACATCGAGATCGGATTGCGACACGGTCTTGTCGGAGAACAGGGTCCGCGTGCGCTGGGCACTCGCCCCAGCCGTGCGAGCCTGAATCCGGGCATTGGCCAATTGAGCCTTGGCGGAGCGCAGGTCGGCGGCGAGCGTTTCGGCGTCGATTGCAGCGAGTGGCTGCCCCTTCTCGACCTGATCGCCGACGTCGACATCTCGCGAGATCAGCCGGCCGAGGGTGCGAAACGCCAGGGTCGTCTCGAAGCGGGGCGCGATCCTCCCGCTGAACCCCTCGTCCGCGACCACGTGCCGGGCGACGACCATGGTCAGAACCGGGCGCGGCGGCAACGGCGCGGCCTCGGACCCGGTGTCCTCGCTGCAACCCGTCAGAAGCGGCGCCGCAACAAGCAGCACGGTGAAGCAGAACGCTCTTTTCACGATCCGGCCTCTTCATCCATGGCGACGAGATCGGGGATCTGTCCTGGTCGCACGAGCTGGGACCCCTCCGTGATGACCCGGTCGCCGGCCGCAATGCCCTCTTCGACGACGATCTTGCCGCTTTGGTAGGAACCGATCGTCACGGGTGTCAGCCTGACGGCGCCACTGTCCTTCTCAACGGTCCACACCGCCGCTTTGCCGCGATCCGCCATCAGCGCCGTCCAGGGCAGGACGATCGCCTGTTCCTGGGCTTCGCCGACATCCGTTCCGACGATGGCCGAGCCGAGCGTCATCTGCGGCGGAACCGTGTCGAGCCCGACCTTGACCTTGAGGGTGCCGGTCGTCGAGTCGATCAGCGGCGAGACCTCGCGGACCGTTCCCACGGTTTTCACCGACGGATCGCCGACGAGCGCGATCGTGATCAAATGTGACTTCCGCGACCCGATCAGCAGCTGTTCCTGAATCTCGAAGACCGCGTCGCGACCGCCGTCCTCGGCAAACCCAAAGGCCGTCTGGGCCGCACTGACCACCTGGCCGGGATCGACGCTGCGGCTGGTGATGACACCGTGGGCGTCAGCCCTCAGAACGGTCTCTTCCAGGTTCGTCCTGGCCGTTTCCAGATCGGCACTGGCCATGTCGACGGCGCTGGTCGCCGATGACAAGGCCTTTTGCGCATCGTCGAAATTCCCGCGGGTCGTAAAGCCCTTGCCGAGCAGCTCCTTCTGTCGCTGAAATGCCGACGAGGCCTGAGTCAGTTGCGCGTTGGCCGCATCCACCACCGCTTCGGCGGCCGCCACACCGGCTTGTTGCTCGGTCGGGTCAAGTTTTGCCAGCACCTGTCCCTCTGTCACCTTCGCACCGACGTCGACGGCGACATCCGTCACCCGACCGCCTGTCTTGAAGGAATAGGTCGCGGTGTGGCGCGCCGTGATCTCGCCCGTCAAAGTCGTGGTCTGGCTAATGGTTTCCGGCTCGACGGTGACGAAACCGACTGGCTCGGGCGGCCGTTCTACGTTGGCTTCAGGCGCACAGGCAGTGAGCGCGGACGCGGCCGTCGCAACGAGAAGCACCCGGACCAGGCTCGAACGAGCGTCCATTCTGCCGATCATCGACTTCGCACCCGATTGCTTGTTTGCCAAGTTGCTTTATCATTGAGCTAAATCAAAGGAAGGTTCGCGTCAATGGCAGGCGGCAACGACGAGGACGGTAGCGACACGGCGAGGGAGGCGACATCGGACGAGGTTTTACGTCTTTTCAAACGGGTCCTGCAAACCGCGATCGACTTCGACAAGGAGCTCGCCGCCCGGCACGACCTCGCGCTCACCGACCTTGGCTGTCTTGGGTTCCTGGAGAGCAGCAAGGCTCCCGTCAGCGGCAAGATGATCGCCGAACATGTGGCGCTGTCGACCGGGGCGACGACAGCGCTTCTCGACCGGCTAGAGCGCGCCGGTCTTGTCGAGCGGTGCCCCAATCCGGCGGACAGGCGCGGTATCGTGATCGCGCTGGTCGAGGAAAACGCCCGGCCAATCCTCGACGAGCATCGCCACATGCGCGACCGGCTCTCTGCAACGATCGCCAGTCTTACAACGACGGAAGCCGAGACGGTCGCGAAGTTCCTGCGCACGCTGCTTGAGCGTTTCGATGGCTGAACACACTGGCATCCGCGGGATGCTGTCACCTCGATGGGCGCTCGGCCTGGGAGCGATGCGCCTGGAGCAACTGGAGCCGTTGCCAGCTGAAACCTTCACCCATAATTCCGATCGGAATGGTCGCAGCCGAACCAAAACATCGAAGATGGGTCGCGAATTGAAAGGGCAGCTCTACATAAACCTGACGTCTCGGTATCGTCGAAACCAAACTTCTGGAAGTGTGGAGAGGCAAGAGGAGCCGAGTCGTCGAATCGTCAGCCGAGGTCGTCGATAGGAACGGCTCTGGGCTTTTTTGTACCCAAAAGCCGCCCGTCGAAACACGGTCCGTTCGTCTTCTGACATTTTGATTGAGGCGCAGACTCTCTTCCTGGCCATTCCGGCCATGGGAGAGAGATAACGGGAGTTGGGTGACTTGCATTGGTTTGCGTCGAGAGGACTCTGGCACTCATTCGCTCCGACGCACCAAGGCGTCGATCATCTACAAGGCGACTGGCAACCTGCGGGCTGTCAAACACCGAGAACGGCCGCGACGGAACTGTCGCGGCGGCCGATCTTACGCCCAGACAGGGTTGAAACTTGCCGGACCGCCTTCCCCGTACTGGTCTTCTTCCGACATTGCGCCCTGCGCCATTCAAGTCGGACCTGCAATCATTGACGTGATCCGCTTGGCGAGCGCGGCCATGTCGAACGGTTTCGTCACCACCTGCATGCCCTCATCAAGCTGGCCGTTGCTGAGCACGGCGTTCTCTGCATACCCTGTGACAAAGAGGACCTTGAGTTCAGGTCGGATCTCCCGCGCCGCGTCAGCTACCTGGCGCCCATTCATCCCGTTGGGAAGCCCGACATCCGTAATGAGAAGGTCGATGCGCACGTCGGACCGGAGCACCTTTAGCCCCTGCGGTCCGTCTCCAGCCTCGAGCGCGGTATAGCCCAGGTCCTCCAGCACGTCGACGACCAGCATTCTGACCAGCGGCTCGTCATCGATGACCAGCACCGTCTCGCCGGCGCCGCCACTGTCCGGCGCTTCCTGAGGCGCTGGGACATCGACTGCCGCCTCGGCATGGTGACGGGGCAGCGAGATGCAGACCATGGTGCCTTTATCGACCTCGGAGTGGATCCGGACCTGCCCACCGGACTGGCGGACGAAGCCGTAGATCATCGAGAGCCCCAGCCCTGTGCCGACGCCGATGGGCTTGGTCGTGAAGAATGGATCGAACGCCCTCTCGATCACGTCTGGAGGCATGCCCGTCCCGTCGTCGGACACGCGCATCGTCACATATTGTCCTGGCGGCAGGTCGCGCTCGCGGGCGCTGCGCTCGTCGAGCCACTCGTTGTCCGTCTCGATCTTGATCCTGCCGCCGTCCGGCATGGCGTCGCGGGCGTTGAGACTGAGGTTCAGCAGGGCGTTCTCGAGCTGGGGGGCATCGACCAGGGGGGTCCACAAGCCTGCCTTTGCTACGGACTCAACGTTGATCTGCGGTCCCACCGTTCGCCTGATCAGCTCCTCCATGTCTTGGACAAGACGGTTCACGTCTGTGGGCTTGGGGGCGAGAGTTTGGCGGCGCGAAAAGGCGAGAAGGCGGTGGGTGAGTGCGGCAGCGCGCTTGGCGGCTCCCTGCGCCCCAACCATGTAACGGTCGATGTCGCCGATCCGTCCTTGCGCGATCCGGCTCTGCATCATCTCGAGGCTGCCGGTGATCCCGGCGAGAAGGTTGTTGAAGTCGTGCGCGAGGCCCCCCGTCAACTGGCCGACGGCTTCCATCTTCTGGCTCTGGCGGAGAGCATCCTGCACGATCGCTAGCTCGGTCTCCTTCGCCTTGACGGCGCTGAGATCGCGGCCGATGGCGATGAAGTTTACACCGTCCTCTTCCGGCGCGACGGTCCACTCGATCGGCCTCCAGCCCCCGTCCGCATTCGCGATGCGGTTCTCGAAGCGCGTTGGCCGCTTTGTCTCGCCCATGCGGGCTAGCCCGGCTAGCGTGGGGCCTTCGTCGTCGGGATGCATGAAGCTGGCATAGGGTCTCTCCAGAAGCTCGGTCTGCGACCAGCCGAGCACGCGCGTCCATGCCGGGCTCACGGCTGTCATCATGCCGCTGAGATCGGCGCGTGCGAGCATGTCCTCCGACAGCGTCCACAGTCGGTCTCGTTCCGCAGTGCGTTCAGCGACGCGTTCCTCGAGCGTCCGGTTCAGGTCGCGCAGGCTCACCTCGCTCTCCTCCAGTGCGCGCTGTGCGAGGACGCGCTCCGTGACGTCGTAACCGCCAACAAAGATGCCGGTAACGTCGCCAGCCTCGTCTCGAACGGGTTGGAAGAGGAGGTCGATGAAGCGGTCGGCGTCGTCACTGCCGATCTGGATCGGCAGCGCGCGTCCCGTGAACGGTTCTCCCGTCGCGTAGACGCGGTCCAGAAGGTCCATGAAGCCCTGCCGTTCCAGCTCTGGGAACACCTCCCGAACGGTGTGCCCGACGAACTCGCGGGGGCCGGACAGCGCCAAGTAGGCATCGTTGACGTACTCGTAGCGGTGCTGCGGGCTCGCCAGCACCGCCACGAAACCCGGCATCTGCTGGAGAAGGAGCCGCTGCCGCCTGTTGATATCGGCTTCCCGACGCTCCGCCAACATCTCACGCGTCGTCTCGATGCAGGCGCAGAACAGTCCGGCCACCGTGCCATTGTCGTCGGGGACCGGCGTATAGGAAAACGCGAAGTGGGCTTCCTCGGGATAGCCGTTGCGATGGAGCGTCAGCTTGAGGTCATCCATGTGCACCGGATCGTTCGCGAAAACACGGTCCATCAGCGCGCCGACCTCGTGGCGCAACTCGGGCCAGACGTCGAAGAAGGGACGGCCAAGCGCGGCGCCCTCCCTCGTGCCCAACATCGGCGCATAGCTCTCGTTGTAGATGAGGGTGCGGTCAGGCCCCCAGGCCACAAACATCGGCTGACGCGAGTTAAGCATGACCCGGACCAGGGTGGCCAGTGACCCGGGCCATGTATCCGGCGTCCCGAGGGATGTCGCCTCCCAGTCGTGGTCCCGGAGCCGCGCTCCCATCTCGCCGCCTGCGAAAAGGAAGGGGACGGGCGCGGGCTGTATTGACGTTTCGTTCAACTGCGAATCCTTTTTTGCACCACGATCGAACTCACGGACGGGCACCGATTGTCGCGCCATATTATCGAGAAGAAGCGCCCTTGGCAGTCGTGCCCTTGCAGGCTCGCACAACTGAATCGGCCACACCCCGGGTCTTTTCGAAGGGTAGGAGGTGAACCTCTCGGCAGATTTACTTTGTTCGGTGTCGTAACTTTGCCGGCCAAAGGCGGCGGGCAGGGTCTCGTTTTCCTGGATCCGTCTCGAATTAGGCGGACGGTCGGCGAATTCAATCGTCCAACGGGCGCGTCCAAACCTCTCCACAACTGCGGCACAGCGGACCTGTGAACTTGACTGCTATCTGGCCGGCATTCTCGTCTGTCCGGATCTCACGTCGGAAAAGTGGCCGCAGGAGGTTTGCAGCCGCCGCGACGACGAAGTAAGCCAGCCCGTGTTCGAGGACATGAGCCACGTCCAGGCCACGATCGGGGTGATCTTGGAACACTAAGCGTCGGTTCCTACAGCACTGTCTCGAACACCCGTTCTACCTGGAGCCAGACCATGAGCGCCCGGGCGGTTGCCGTTCGGCGCTCGCGGGTCTGCAACGATCTCACGATTTCGGAGCGACCGAATCGCTCCCGCAGATTGTACGGAATCTTCCTGCGAAAGTGGACTCGTGAGCCTTTGAGGCGAAGGTTGGCGGCGCCCGCCATGGTGTCAGCCCTGACGGAGTGGACCAGCCCGGTGGACCCGCTGGGAGTCCCTCGGACGATCGACCGATCAAAGCGGTGCGGAAACAATAGCTTGGGAGAAAATTGGCTGTGCTGGCAGTCTTGCGCGAACCCGTCTCAGGCCTCGCGCCGTTTTCCCTGCAAACAGCGACTTTAACAGCGAAAGCCCGGGTCGGAGAGTGGATTTTTCCGCTCTGTAAGTGAGCCAAGTCCCTGCATCCGCTACTAATTTCTGTCTTGGTCAGGCGATACCATCTCGCTTGGAACAGGGAATTACAGCGAAGCAGATGTGTAAGCTGAGTATCATTGCGGCGGTATCGACGGGAATCAGCGCAGCTGATTCGGGTTGGATGGTCTCCCGATCCCACCTGTCAAGTGCCCCGGTTTCGGCGCGCATCCGGGCAGAATTTCGCGATCAGAGCCCCCGGTCTTACAACTGGACCACCCTGCCGCCAGCCCCTTGCAAACTCAGCGAGCGCATTGCACCTTGGCAATCGGACGCTTCCGCTTTCGGGCTGAGGTCGTCCANCTTACAACTGGACCACCCTGCCGCCAGCCCCTTGCAAACTCAGCGAGCGCATTGCACCTTGGCAATCGGACGCTTCCGCTTTCGGGCTGAGGTCGTCCAGGCGAGCCGGAAGCCATGGAGGGCAGAAGTCGGCGGCGCTTTCGATGCCTCGACGCTACGCAGCACGCATGCTGCGTAGCGTCGAGGCGGCTGGAGCGCTGAAGACACTGCCCTCGCTTGGCGATCGCTTCTCCGACGATGGACGCGCCCGTCCTTTATCATCGGAGACAGCCGGTCATGCCAAAACACTCTTCATCGCGCCGCGGTCAGATAACGCCCGCCACGGGAATATTTCCTGAGCTTCAGGAGAAATCACGCATTCGCCGTGAGACCCAGCGCACCTTGACCGCCTTGCGGGATGTCGTGCCACCACCGCGCAATGATCTCCAGCCCTCCTTGCAGATCGAGTATGTTCCGATCGAAAGCGTGAAGCCCGCCTCTCGCCGGGTGCGGCGGGCGGAGGTGGCGCAGGCTGCCCGTTTGGATGCGAGCTTTCGACGGTTTGGACTGTGTGAGGCGATCCTGGTCGACGAGGATCGTCGGATCGTACACGGCCACGGCAGGTGGGAAGCCGCGCGCCGGGCCGGGCTGACCGAGATGCCGGTCATCGAGATCACTCACCTCGATCCGGCCGAGCGTCGTGCCCTCTCAATCGCGCTTAACCGCCTGGGCGAGACGGGGAACTGGGATGAAGACGCCCTGAAGCTCGAGGTTGTTGAACTCATGGACCTCGGCGAGGACGTGCTCGTCACCGGTTTCGACGCGGCGGAGATCGACGCGCTGCTGCTCGACGATGAGGGTGAAGCAAGTGATGAGGAGGCGCTCCCCGAACTGCCCACTCTTGCTGTCTCGCGCTCTGATGATCTCTGGGCACTTGGCGATCACCTGCTCCTGCAAGGCGACGCCCTCGAAGCAAGATCTTACGAGAGGCTGCTGGAGCCGACAGAGCACGTGCGCCTGGTGCTGACCGATGTGCCCTATAACGTGCCGAACAAGGGCCATGTCACCAGCCAGGCACACCATCGCGAGTTCGCCATGGCGCATGGCGAACTGTCGCGGGATGAGTTCGCCGACTTCAACGTCGCCTGGATGAGGCATGTGGTGGCCCGTCTCGGCAATGGTGGGCTCCTGGCCACCTTCATCGATTGGCGAAGTGTAGAGCTCGTACTGGCCTGTGGCCGTGAGCTCGATCTTAACCTCCTGAACGTCGTCGTCTGGGCCAAATCGAACGGCGGCATGGGTAGTCTCTGGCGATCGCAGCATGAGATGCTGCCTGTCTTCAAGAAGGGCAAAGGTTCTCACATCAACAATGTGGCGCTCGGCCACCATGGCCGTTGGCGCTCGAACCTGTGGACATACGCTGGAGGCTCCAGCCTCGGATCGGATGCGCGCGAGGCATCGGCGGACCATCCGACCGTTAAGCCCAAGGCACTTCTCGAAGATGCGCTGCTCGACGTGACGAATCGGGGCGAGACGGTGCTCGATCCTTTTGTCGGATCAGGCAGCACCATCCTGGCGGCTGAGAGCACCGGACGGGTATGTCTGGCGATCGAGATCGACGGACGCTACTGCGATGTCGCGATCAAACGCTGGGAATCCCAGACCGGCGAGGCAGCCGTGCTGGTCGAAAGCGGCGAGACGTTCGAAGAGGTAGCCCGGCGACGCGAGGCCGAGAACCAGAATGAGAACGACATCAAGGGAGGCGCGTGATGGCGAAGAGCCCGAAGCACTCCTCAGGCGGCAGCACCGCCGTTGGGTATCGTAGGCCACCCAAGGCTCACCAGTTTAAGCCCGGCCAATCCGGTAACCCGAACGGGCGACCAAAGGGTAAGCCGACGTTTCAGGAGGTGATCGCGCGCGAGGCACAGCGCCTCGTCAAGATGAAGGTCGGAGACGAGATCGTCCGTATCCCAAAGCAGGAGGCACTCGTCCGCAAGCTCTTTGCGCTCGCGCTCGAGGGCAATCTTTTAGCCGCCCGGCTGCTGCTTCAGCAAAGTGAGCTGGCGGAACGAGCAAGCCAGACTGACGATCCCGATGAGGCCGAGACCGGCCTAGGATGGATGCCGGATGATGAAGAGCTAAAGCGCATGCTGTCACGCTTTGATCACTTGCGAAACTAGTGTGATCGAGCGCCAGCATGCCTGATAAGCAATACCCCGACCATCATATAGCCACCGCTGGCGTCGGCGATATGCCGCGGCCGACGCCAGATCAACTGTGTCTCCTGGCACGCGCGGACTTCTGGTGCTTTGTGGAACTGACGTTCGGGATCCTGCATCCGGGTCAAAAGCTGGTCTATGCCGAGTATCTCGGCCTGATGACCCTGCTGATGATGAGGGTTCAGCAGGGCAGGTATCGCCGCGTGGTCATCAATCTGCCGCCACGGCACATGAAGTCGTTGATCGTTTCGGTCCTCTACGTCGCATGGCGGCTCGGTCGCGATCCCGGCGCAAAGTTCATCACGGTCTCCTATGGCGACGATCTCGCGCACGATCATTCTGGCCTCACCCGCACCGTGATGATGTCGAAGCGCTATCGCCGGATCTTTCCGGGTACAGTTCTCGACAAGAAGGCGGTCGACTATATTCGCACGACGAAGGGCGGCTATCGCTACGCTACTTCGGTCGGCAGCGACATCACCGGATTCGGCGCCGACGAAATCATTATCGACGATCCCATGCAGCCGGACGCGGCGGCTTCGGAGCGCGCGAAGGAGCGGGTCCGCTCCTGGGTGCAAGGCTCCGTGATAACGCGCTTCAACGATCCCAGGCGGGGCGCACTTATCCTGGTCATGCACCGCCTCGCGCCCGACGATCTCTCGGCGACGATGGAGCCAGAAGCCGACTTTGTGCTGAAGCTGCCGATGATCGCGGTGGAGGAGGAGAGCTTCCGGCACAATGGCAAACTCATCATGTGCCGGACCCCCGGCGAGGTGCTGAACCCGGTCCGCTTGCCCCGGGCCGATGCGGGGCGGCTGAAGACAAGCCTACCGCCTCACGTGTGGAACGCACAGTATCAGCAACATCCGACACCCGGAGGGTCGGGCATGCTCTCCATCGAGCGCTTCGCCCGCTACAATCCGACCGAGACTCCCGCGTTCGAGCTGACGATCCATTCCTGGGATATCGGCGCGACGATCAGCGGCAATGCGAGCGTCTGCACGAAGTGGGGGCTCGTGCGGGATGAGGACCGGGGCGAGGTTGTTTATCTGATCGATGTCGTCACAATCCGGGCCGAGCTCCCGGAGGTGCGGGCCGCGATTAAGGTGCAGGACAAACTCGATAAGCCGGCCTTGATCATTCTCGACGAGCGCGGTGCGGGCCTTGGTTTATATCAGGAGCTGTTGCGCGAGGGTTATCGCCATATCACCGCCTCGACGGCCACTGACGAGCCGATGGAGCGGGAGGGCTCATCCGGCACGCGGCCAAGCGCATCGAAGATCGAGCGCTTCGGGCGGGCCATCCTCATGATCGACGACCGCAAGGTCCTCATCCCTACGGATGCGCCTTGGCTCGACCGCTTTCTTTATGAAGTGAGCGCGTTCCCGAACATTGCGGACAAAGACCAGGTCGACAGCATGAGCCAGTTGGTCGGAAATCTTGGAGAAGCGGCGCGGCTGGCGCGTCAGAATGCGGACCGTCGGCTTCTCTCTTAGACGCGGCGATGCCGGGCGATCTCCTCACCGGCGCACAGGATCACCACCTCGTCGACGAAGCCCTTCACCAGGATGTTCCGGAATCTGATTTGCGCCCGAGCTTCAACACCATGATTGGGTATCGACCCTAACCACTGGCCGGGTTTTGCTCCGGCGCGGCCGTGCCAATCACCGCCGCTTCGTGACCTAATTTGTCACCGCCGTTCTCACTCACCAGGGACGACGAGCACGCGGTGCGTCGACTACAGCGCCGATGGGTGCGGGTGGGCGATGAACTGCTGCGGCGCGATCGCGTCGCCCATTGGGAGCGATGCGAGATCGAGTATCGAAGGCTTCGGTCGGAGTTCCCGAAATTCTGGGCGCGGATCGCACAGTTCGTCGCGTCCCCGACAGGCAAGCGGCATCTGAAGACGTTCCAGCGGGCTGACGGTCATCCGACCCATCCCATGGCGCTCGGTCTCGACGACCTGCTGAACGCGATTGACCAGCATGAGAAGGCTTTCGCGACGGGCGAAGCAAAATCCGGTGGCGCTCATCCTCTTCGTCATCCGGCGCTCGATCCGTTCGGCAACTCGCAAACCAACCAGCGACGCTTCGATCGGGCGATCGAGGCTTGGCTGGACGGTGGTGTGGCCAACACACCGGAGACCCTGCGCGAATTGGCCCGGCGGGTGAACGCGCTCGCGGACAATCTCGCAGCCGATCTCAAAGAGGAGACGAACGGATGAGCAGCAGGAAGCGAAACGTCGAGCAGGCAGCGCGGTCGACGGCCGCCACCGACCGAAGCGCCGACCCGCGCATCGAGATGCTGCGCTGTGAGGCGCTGATGCCCTATCCCGGCAACGCGCGGATCCATTCGAGGAAGCAGGTGCGCCAGATCGCCGACAGCATCGGGCGGTTCGGGTTCACCAATCCGGTGCTGATCGATGATGGCAACATGATCCTGGCCGGTCACGGCCGTGTCGAGGCGGCGAAGCTGCTGGCGATGGATAGGGTTCCCTGCGTCCAGCTGCGGTCGATGACGGAAGCGCAGAAGCGCGCCTATATCCTGGCCGACAACAAGCTGGCGCTGAATGCCGGCTGGGACGAGGATCTGCTGGGCAAGGAGCTCGGTTTCCTGCTCGAGCAGACTGAGACGCTGGACATCGCGCTGACCGGCTTCTCCATAGCGGAGATCGATCTGGTGCTGGAACCCGGCGGGACGGCACCGCAGGCCGATACGGAACGCGAGGATGCGCTGCCATCGGTGGCCGATGACACTGCGCCCGTGACCCGTGCCGGTGACGTCTGGCAGCTCGGGCCGCACCGGCTCGTCTGCGGCGATGCCCGCGATGCGGCGACCTACGCGAGCCTGATGCAGGACGAGCGTGGCGGTGAGAATGGAACGGCCGGCGGGACGGAGGTCGCCGACATGGTGTTCACCGACCCGCCATACAACGTTCCCGTCGATGGCCATGTCTGCGGCTCGGGCAAGGTGCGCCACCGGGAGTTCGCCTTCGCCTCGGGAGAGATGAGTCAGGCGCAGTTCACAGCCTTCCTGATCAAGAGCCTGCAACAGCTCGCCGAGCATTCCCGCGACGGCTCGATCCACTTCGTGTGCATGGACTGGCGCCACATGCGCGAGCTCATGGAAGCTGGCGAGGCGGTCTACAGCGAGATGAAGAACCTGATCGTCTGGGCCAAGGACAATGGCGGCATGGGCACCTTCTACCGCTCGCGCCACGAGCTGATCTTCGCCTTCAAGAAGGGGACGGCCGCGCACACCAACACGTTCGAACTCGGGCAGCACGGACGGTATCGCACCAATGTGTGGAACTATCGCGGCATCACCTCGGCCACCAGGCAGGCGCGGGAGGAACTGGCGCTGCATCCGACGGTGAAGCCGGTCGCCATGCTCGCGGATGCGTTGAAGGATTGCTGCCCGCGAGGCGGCATCGTGCTGGACGCTTTTGCCGGCTCCGGCAGCATTGTCATCGCGGCACACAAGACCGGCCGTCGGGCGCGGGCGGTCGAGATCGATGCGCTGTACTGCGATACGATCATCCGTCGCTGGCAGGCCTATGCGAAGGACGATGCGGTGTTGCTGGAAACGAATGAGACGTTCGACGAAGTCGCCAACGATCGGATGGCTATGACAGCAGTAAAGGGGCCGAGGGACAGCAACGGCGATGTCCCGGGCGATGCGGA
Source organism: Aurantimonas sp. C2-5-R2 (assembly GCF_036549495.1). Taxonomy (NCBI): domain Bacteria; kingdom Pseudomonadati; phylum Pseudomonadota; class Alphaproteobacteria; order Hyphomicrobiales; family Aurantimonadaceae; genus Aurantimonas; species Aurantimonas sp. C2-5-R2. The sequence goes on along the minus strand of NZ_JAZHLJ010000044.1, from coordinate 9,177 downwards.
GAGCTCGAAGGAGATGGCAGCATGAGCAGTGGGCGGAATGTCGATCCCGGTCCCGCCATCGTAAGCTCTTCCGATGCAGAAGATGAGAGTTCCGACCATCCCGCGTCTGAGGTTGGGACCGAAACTGGGAGCTCTTCCTGCGAGAACTACACCATCGGCTACGGCAAGCCGCCGAAGGCCGGGCAGTTCAAGCGGGGACAATCCGGCAATCCGCGCGGACGCCGCAAGGGCGCCAAGACGCTGAAGGGCGCGCTGCACGCCGTGATGAGCGAACGGATCACGGTGCACACCGGCAAGGGGCCGAAGCGTCTCACCAAGATAGAAGCCGTCGTGCAGAGGGTGACGAATGGAGCTCTCTCCGGCGATGCTGCCGCCGCGCGATTGTTGATCGCAATGATCCAATCGGCCGGCCTGCAGAGCGATCTCGGGGAGGCTCTCGATATCCATCAGGCTGCAAGGATGATGGACGAGGACCGTGCAATCCTCGACCGGATGCTCGGACACGGCACGTCGGCTGGCTGTGGAGCCGCGTCTCACGAAGGAGCGCCGTCACTCTTTGTGGCTGGGTTGGAGGGCGGCGGCAGTGGGCACGGAAGCGGCAGGGAAAGTGCGAGGGGGAGCGGCACGGCACCTTGCGACGAGGACCTTGTGCCGGGCCGGGGGACAACCGACGATGGAGGCTAGTCGACATTCAATTGTAAAACTGCTTGCATCCATTGCGCGCGAAACAGGGGGCACAGTTCGGCGCCACGGAGGCCGGCTGTCGCAATGGCGCGAAACTGTAGCGCCGTCTTCGCGGGTCCGGCTTCTGCAGCTCGAGCCGAACAGCGCCAACCTCATGATCGACATGGCCGGAGCAGACGGATGGTGGCAGCTGGCATGATCAAGCGACAGCGCAATGGTGCCCATGATCTCGCCGACGGCGTTCAACCTCTGACGCCCATGCGGATGCCTGCCGCAGAAGCTGCAAGGCGCCGCGTGCTGGAAGCACTGCTGCGCCAGAACCTTGGCGCCTTCACGGAGCGGTGCTTCAATGAGATCTCGCCGGCGCAACCCTATGCCCACAACTGGCATCTGGATGCGCTGGCGTTCCATCTGGGCGAGGTCGCCGCCGGAAGGATCAGGCGCCTGCTGATCACGCTGCCTCCACGCAGCCTCAAATCGATCTCCGCCTCCGTCGCGTTTCCGGCCTGGCTCCTCGGTCATGATCCTTCGCGGCGCATCGTCTGCGTCTCCTATGCCAGGGACCTGACGGTCGCGCACGCCAATTCCTGCCGCGCGGTGATGCGCGCGCACTGGTACAAGGCCCTCTTTCCCTTCACCCGCGTCGATCCGGCCAAGGACACCGAGACGGAAATGCGCACCACCGGGCACGGATACCGGCTGGCCACCACCGTCGGCGGCACTCTGACGGGGCGCGGCGGCTCGATCATCATCATCGACGATCCGATGAAAGCGGCCGATGCGGCGTCCGATCTTGCGCGGCAGAAGGCGAATGTGTGGTTCAACGAGACCCTGCTCTCGCGTCTGGACAACAAGCAAGAGGATGCGATCATCCTCGTCATGCAGCGCCTGCACGTCGATGATCTTGCCGGTCACGTCCTGAACCAGGGCGACTGGATACATCTCGATCTTCCCGCGATTGCCGAAGCCCCGGCTCGGATTCAGATCGGCCCGGACCGGTTCCACGACCGCGCGATCGGGGAAGCGCTTCATCCAGCCCGCGAGCCCGTTTCCGAGCTGCGGAAGCTGAAGCTTGCCATGGGTTCGGCGGCCTTTTCGGCCCAGTATCAGCAAACCCCGGTCCCGCCCGGCGGCCACATGGTGCAGTGGGGCTGGTTCGGGTTCTATCGGGATGTGCCCCGCAAGAGCGCCGGCGAGCGGATCGTGCAGAGCTGGGATACCGCATCAAAGGCAAATGAGCTGTCCGACTACTCGGTCGGGATCACTGCGCAGGTCGGCCACGAGGCTGTCTACATTCTCGACCTTGTGCGCGAGCGCCTCGATTATCCGGCCCTGAAGAAGCGGATTGTGCTGGAGAAGCAGCGCTGGAGGGCCGACGATCTGCTGATCGAGGACAAGGGCTCGGGCACCAGTCTGATCCAGGATCTGATGCGGGATCAATGCTATGCCATTGCGGCCACGCCTGAGGCCGACAAGGTCGTGCGCATGAGCGCCTGCTCGGCCAGGATCGAAGCGGGTGCCGTCTTCTGCCCGGCACGGGCACCCTGGCTCGACGACTTCAAGGCCGAGTTGCTTGCCTTCCCGTACGGGCGGCACGACGACCAGGTCGACGCCCTCTCGCAGCTCCTCAACTGGATGCGCAACAGGTCAACATATAACATCGGTGCCTGGGGATAGCGACCGTCAGTTCGTAAAGGTCCTCGGCGCCGTCCTCGACCATGGGCTGGAAGCCGTCGAGGCCGCCTGCACCGAGGCCGTCGAAGCCGGAATCTGCCATGGTGACGTGATCCTGACGATCCTTGCGCGCCAGCTCCAGCCGCCGCCGGTCTCCAGCATCGCGATCCCCGAGGCTCTGGTTCTGAAGGTGCCACCGTTGGCCGACTGCGCCCGCTACGACAGCATCAGGAGGGTGGCGTGATGGAGCGTCACGAGCTTCTGGAGGCGATGGACGAGTTGAAGCTTCACGGCATGCGCGCCAGCTTCGACGAGATCACCGGCAAGGGCCTGCAACGCCGCGACGAACTCTACCCTTTGCTCGCCAGCCTCCTGCGGGCCGAGCATAATCATCGCCAGGCCCGCGCCATCGTCTACCGGATCGTCAGCGCCAAATTCCCGGTGCTGAAGGATCTCGACGCCTTCCACTTCGCCGACACGGCGATTGACGAAGGCAAGGTGCGCGAGATCGCCACCGGCGCGTTCCTGGAAGGCAAACGCAACGCCATATTCATTGGCGGGACAGGCACCGGAAAGACGCATCTGGTGATCGCCGTGGCCGCCGCCGTGGTCCGTTCCCATGCCCGGGGGCGGTTCTACAATCTGGTCGATCTGGTCAATCAACTCGACGCTCGCTCCCAGAAAGAGGCAGCCCCAAGACGAAACCACGGTCATGCGGTAACCAACCCGCGTATGAGAGTCTGCTCAACCGTCGTCTCAGTTCCACCCCCTGCCTTGCACATCTCCAAAACGTCATGCCAGGTGGATGCCACTGGCAGATTTGGCTTGGGAACGACCTTGACTGCGATCATGAGAGTGTTCCGCTGGGAAGTCGAAGAAGGCCAGGAGTGGTCCGCGGTCTCTGACCAGGCAGTCGACGGCCTTGGAATATTTGGCGCCGTACTTCTCCTGAAAGACAGCGATGGCCGCCTCGGCGCTCGCTGGACTTGCAACGTATGGACGAAGAGATCGTCCATTGTTTTGATGTCCTTCGTGAAAAGGCCCATATCTCTCTCCCTTGTTGGCCGTGCGGCTGACGCTGTGGATGCATCGATGACCGCATCGCCCTCACCGGCCAACACCCAGCCGCGACACAGGTTCCCTCGCCCAACCTGATCCGCTCTCGCCGCAATTCGCCTCTTCATCCTCACGGCGAACGAAAATGGAGACTTCGGAAGACCGGCCATTTCTGCCGCTTCAGTGTGGATCGGCGTGCAAAAAGGGGACTGACTCAATCCCGATGCAGTTGAGGGGCCGTATGGCGGTTTTCCGAAGAGGAGAACGGCCACATGCCGACCGCTATTTCGCTTTCGTCGTTGATTCCGGCTGGGCTTTCTGTCGAACGTTTCGAGGTTGTCGACAGCGTACTTCTCGTCACCGCTTCGGCTCGAACGCCAGAAGCCGCATGCCCGTCATGCGGAAGACCCTCGCGCCGGCGGCACAGCCGATACGTTCGCAACGTTTCGGATCTTCCCTCGGCTGGGCGATCCGTGCGCCTGTTGCTGATCACGCGCCGCTTTCGCTGCGACATAACAAGTTGTCGCCGCAAGATCTTCGCCGAACGCTTCGGCGACGAGGTCGTCGCGCAGAGGGCGCGTCGCACCGGCCGAATGGAATGCATCGTCCATTACCTGGGCCTGGCTCTCGGCGGACGGCCCGCAGCGTGTTTTGCCCAACGGCTGATGATGCCGGTCAGCAACGACACGCTGCTTCGGGTGGTGCGGCGACGAGCACGATCGCCTCGGGATACCCTGAATGTCGTCGGCATCGATGACTTCGCTTTTCGCCGAAATCACCGCTACGGGTCGATCGTCTGCGATCTCGAACGGCGACGGATCGTGAAGCTCCTGCCTGATCGGGAGATTGCGACTGTCGCGGGCTGGCTGTCGGATCATCCCGAGATCACCGTCGTCTCCCGCGATCGCGGCGGCGGCTATGGAGAGAGGCGACGGCGCGGACCCTGCCAAATGCCGCTCAGATTGCTGATCGCTGGCATTTGATGGAGAACGCCAGCGCCGCTTTCCTCGACGCCGTGAAGAAGTCGATGAAGTCGATCCGTGCCGCGATCGGCGCCACCGTCGTCGATCCGGAACTTCTGACGTCGGCCGAACGCCTGCAATATGAAGGCTATCTCCGGCGCGAGGAGACGAACGCCATCATCACCGGCCTCGCCGCCGATGGCGTTCCGGTCAAGGAGATCGTGCGGCGGACAGGGCGAAGCCGGGGGCTGGTTCGCCAGATCGTCCGCGGCGAACGCACCGACGTCGTTCGCACCCGGCAAGGCTTGCTCGATGCGTATCTGCCCTTCCTCGACGCGCAATGGGAGGCCGGCTGCCGCAACGGCGTTGAACTATGGCGCCGTCTTCGGGAACTCGGCTCTTGCGGCTCGACCCGCGTTGTCAGCGAATGGGCGACGCGGCGGCGGCGATCCGAGTGAATGACGACCGCCCAACTTCAAAAGGTCCCATCGGCTCGATCGATCGCCCGCCTGGTGACGCTGAAGCGCGATCATCTCACGAAGGCAGAAACGGTTTTGGTCGCCGCGATCGAGGCCGGCGTTCCGACCTTGGCGGATGCTCGATCCCTGATCGACCGTTTCCAAGCGATGATCCGCAGTCGCACAGTGGTGGATCTCGATCCATGGATCGCCGACGCCGGCTCCAGTCTTCTTGTTTCGTTCGTCCGTGGCATCCAGAACGACCTGGCCGCCGTTCGTGCCGCGATAACCGAACCCTGGTCGAACGGTCAGACCGAGGGCCAGGTCAATAAGCTCAAGCTCGTGAAGCGGCAGATGTACGGTCGAGCCAAGATCGACCTGCTCGAAGCCCGGCTACTCGGCGCCGCTGGATCGTCATCGGGATTGCGTCAGATCCCCTTTTGCACGCCGATTGACACGCTTCAGGTCGGCGCCAATCTGCCGTCGTCGACATGGCAATGAGGAGAGGAAGTTCGTGTGTCGGGGCTGCTGCTCAACGCCGGAGCGCTAACGGTGCTGGGGATGGTCGCACAGATGAAGCGGCGCTTCATCAAAGAGACGCAGCGCCAGGACATCGAACGGCGAAGGAGGGACTTGTCTCAGGGGGCTAAACAGCGGCTCGACCACGAGCGGATCACGGCGATGCACCCCTCCGGTACTGGCCCCGCCGCCACCGCGAAAGCGCTCACCTGTCGGCGGATGCAGGTCCACCGAATACTGAACGGCAAAGACCCCTTCTGACAAAGTGTGATCGTCTGATCAGGAACCACGGGGCGGGAGCCGCAAACTTGCGATAGCTGCGCCGGTGAGGCAGATTCAGAGCTATGCCCCCATTCCTAAACGATCCTGTATACCTGAGCGAGCCGGAGGCGGCGTGCCTCGAAGCGATCCGCTCCGGGGCCGATACGAAGACCCGTGTTGCCTTGCGCGTTCAGCTTGATCTCGTTCAGACCGATGCCGCCCTTGATCGTCTTGCCTCCGCAGGATTGGTTGAGAGGCGTGACCGCAGATTGTCTCTCTCGCCGCTTGGAGCGGACGTTGCAGTCGTGGTTGCGCCGGAAGGCGAACGGCAGCGAGGCCGAAGACGCCGCAGAGAGAGAAAGCCCGGCCCATCGGGCCAACGTCTTGTCGCTCTTCTCGCGCGCCCACGCCGTGGTACAGACCTTGCCCAGGAACTCGGAGTTAGCGATCAGCGCGTCCATCAATTGGTGGTGCGGTTGGCGGCACTGGGTCTGATCCGCATAGGCGACCCCGACCGCCCTCTGCACGTATTGGCCCGCGGCGACGATCCGTCCCTCTTGCTCCGAGTGTCAGAGGAGGCGGTGCTTTCGGCATTTCCGGAGACGGCAGGCACGACGATTTCGAAGATAGCTGGGGCGTCCCACAGGCCGCCGGCAGAGACAGCGTCGGTGATCGCGTTCCTTGTTGAGGAAGGCCTTGTCGAACTGGCAGGCCGATCCAGCAAAGCCGCCCTGTATCGGTTGACGCCAGCAGGCCGCGAAAACGGGCAACGCAATCCCGCTGCCCGGATCGCTGATCTGCCTGCATTGCCGGTTAGATCGGATCGCGTGCGGCAGGTGCTGGCGCACCTTGCTCAACATGGCCCTGCCAGAACGCGCAGTATCGGCCGGGATCTCGAAATTCCGCGCATCTCGATGAACGCGCTGATGCAGTACCTGAAACGCAAAGAGCTCGTTCGGAAAACGGGTGCCGGACTACACGCGCCCTATGAGATCACCACGGCGGGCCGAGAGACAACCCAAGCCCTCGAGGTCAAATACTGCGGCTGAAACGGCGCCAGACCCGAGAGGTGGCTCGGCAAATCTGCACAGGGGGCTGAGTGGATTGTCTGCCTGAAGGCGGCCAGGATGGCTGCGATCAGGAGATATGATGAGCAAGAGACCCAGGCGGAACCACAGCCCGGCCTTCAAGGCAAAGGTGGCACTCGCAGCGGTGGGCGGTGAGAAGACGCTGGCCGAACTGGCACAGCAGTTCGATGTGCATCACAATCAGATCACGCAGTAGCGTTCCCAGCTTCTGGAGGGTGCTGCCGGCGTCTTTGGATCGGAGGCGGCCGCGATTGCCGCGGCGCCGGCGGTCGACGTGAAGACGCTGCATGCCAAAATCGGGAAGCTGACGCTGGCGAACAACTTTTTTTGAAAGGCGCGCTCGACAAGGTCGGACTGTTGCCGAGCGCAAGACGATGGTCGCACGATCTGCCGATCGCACGCACGCAACGCGAGTCGATTGCACTCGTACCCCGAAATTGCACTGATCAGGGAAGTGGCCGATGGAGGGGCTCGCTTCCTGGTGGTCGAGGGGAAGTTCCAGGCCGACTACGACGTGTCGCAATTTATAGGTGCTGCGAGAGATCACCGCCCGGAGGTCGTCATCTTCAACTCTCCTGGAGGTTCTATCCAGACTGGCTTCGCTCTTGGGCGAGCTATCCGCACTCTCGGGCTCGACACCGTTCAGGTTCGAGGCCTGGAATGCAGTTCCGCATGCGCACTCGCCTTCCTAGGGGGCGTCAAAAGGGTGGCCGAACCGGGCTCGATAGGGGTTCACAAATCATCGTTCTCCGGCATGGCTTGGGGCGACGCTGACGAAGCTGTTTCCGCCATTCAGTCCGCGACAGCCGCGGTTCTGAGCTATCTGAGGGAAATGGACGTCGATCCTGGCCTTCTCGAACTAGCGTTGCAGTACGAGAGTTCGGACATTCGGTACTTGTCGGGCAGTGAAATGGAGCAGCTCCGGGTGACCACGAGGAGTGATCCAGACCCGTTGCCAGCTGGACCTACTGCACAGCCGAGTGCCGCCCCTAATCCTGCACCAAGCTCCGATCAAGTGAGCCGGAGTGTTCCCGAACCGAAACGAATGGCGATCATCGAGGGGATCGACTTTTATGGCTCCGACGTAGCGTCTGGGACGGTGAACAGCGCGATTTTGTGCGGCCAGGAGTGTGTCGCCCGAGGTGATCAGTGCGGGGCCTTCACATTCAATTCCAGCGAAAGAGCAAGAAAGGGACCGAACTGCTTTCAGAAGGACAGCCGAGGGTTTCTGGACGGCAATCAAGAAGCCATCTCCGGACTGATGCTCTCGCCGTCCGACCCTGCGCCTCAGCCTTTCTCGCTTGGCGTGATCGATCCGACATCCGACCTGATGATCGGCGTCGATATACCCGGCCATGATCTTTCGCGTAGACCGCATCCTAGCGCGAAGAGCGTTCAGGCTTGCCGGCTCGAATGCCTTGGTGACGAACGATGCGTGGCCTTCACGTACGTAATCGAGCGATCTCACTGTTGGCTGAAGTCGAGTGGAGAAGGGGCGGTCAACAAGGTAGGGATGTTAAGCGCGTACAAGCACGTTCGGCGGTTCTCCCCGCGTATTATTCCGACCGAGTAAATTCGCCCCCTCGCACTGAAGCAGGCTGTTGAAATCGACCTCACCATCGACGCTCTTAGCTCGACTTTGTACGTTACCGGCCGGGCTCGGCCGAGGCCCGCGACGACAACCATCGATGCTGATCCGCCCATTCCGAGACGGTGAGGCGCGCGTCGGGCCTCAGCCCGCGCGACCAGGCGCGGAGAAGATCCTTCTGGCCGTCGAAGCCCCCGATCAGACGGGTGCCGTTAAAGCTCGAGTTTCGGCTCGGCAAGTTCTCCGAGATGGGCGCGGACATGGTCCTCGAGGATCTTCTGCATGATGCCGGTCTCGATCGTCACTTCGGCGCCGATTTCCCCGCTGACTGCGGCCGAGAGGTCCGCTGCCATCAGGGCCGCAACCCGCGCTGGCCACGTCACCCACGCGTCACGCTCCTGGCGAGCCAGCCGGAACACGAGGGCGACGGCCCTGTCGCGGTCGACCAGCTCACCCTTCTCGGCATCACGGAAGGTTCGGAAAGCCCGGCGCCTGCAGATGGCGCGTCTGCCCCAGTCCACCGCCGCAAGGGTACCAAGCAGGTCACGCTGATAGCCATGCTGCGCGCGCCGGACGGCGCGACCATCGAGAAGATCATGGCCGCCACCGGTTGGCAGGCCCACACGGTGCGCGGCGCCATGTCGGGCACGCTCAAGAAGAAGCTCGGGCTGGAGGTCACCTCCGAGAAGGTCGAGAACAGGGGGCGGGTATATCGAATGCCTGGTTAGACCAAGCCGGGATCGCCCATATATCGCCCGGCGGTCGAGGTCGGCCTCGGCCGCCTAGCTCTTGGGCCTATCGAGCGGCGACTAGCCTGAGCGGTTCCGCGACAACTACGATAAGCGGTCGGTCTCCGGCTTTGTGAGGGCGTAGCCCGATCGAAGCCG
>NZ_JAZHLJ010000043.1:0-35266 GCF_036549495.1 Aurantimonas sp. C2-5-R2 | reverse complement strand
AGGCGGTGGCTGTGATCGGCGGCATCCGGCAGAAGATCCACTTTTTCTGCATGGACGTGCCGCAGTCGGACGCGCCGCTGGTGAAGGCCTACCCTCGGGGCGGTTCGACGCGCCGGTGGCAGACATTCTCATCATCCTGCCGCCGGCCTATCCGGACGTGGCGCCGGATATGTTCCATCTCATCCCCTGGGTCCGACTTGTTCCGGCCGGAAAATATCCGAACGCCGCGGATCAGCCGGTGATGTTCAAGGGGCAGAACTGGCAGCGCTGGTCGCGCCACAACAGCGAATGGCGCCCCGGCATCGACGGCATCTGGACGATGCTCAAGCGCGTCGAGGACGCGTTGGCGAGGGCGGCATGACGACGTTCAGCCTCACCATGACGGAAACGCATTCGCGCGAATTGCGCGATCACCTGCTTCGGCCCAACGGTCACGAGCATGCCGCATACGTGGTCTGCCGTCCTTCGCGGGTGCGCCGCGATCCGTGGGATGGCGAGGCGCACGAACGGCTGCTCGTCGTGAGGATCGTTCCCGTTCCAGACGAACACATCATTGAATCAACGCCCATGATCATCTCATGGCAGACCGCCTCCTTCGTTCGCCTTCTCAAGGAGGCGGAGGCGGAGGGATATGTGGTCGGGATCATTCACAATCATCCGGCGGGGATGGATTGGTTCTCCGAGCAAGACGACGCGAACGAGCCGGACCTCATGCGGATCGCCGTCAACCGGAACGGACCGGAATCGAGATTCTTTAGCTTGCTGCTGACCGCCGACGGGAGGTTCGCCGGACGCGTGTGGCTAGCCCCCACGCCAGGTGCGTTCGTGCATATAAGATCGATACGGGTGATCGGCGATCGGATAGGATTTCATTATCCCGGTCGAGGAAAGGGCGAACCCCCCACGGCCTTCCAGCGCCAGGCGCTGGCGTTCGGCAACGCCCTGAATGCCGATTTGCGTTCCATGCGAGTGGGCGTCGTCGGCTGCGGCGGAACCGGAAGCGCGACCGCCATCCTGCTTGCGCGCCTTGGCGTCGGTCAAATCGTGCTGATCGACAACGACATCGTCGACCGCACGAACCTGAACAGGCTGCACGGCTCGACACAAGCCGACGCGGACGCGATGACGCCGAAGGTGGAGGTCGTCGCGCGCGAAATCGCGCGGATGGCGCTTGGCGTTCGGGTGGTCCCCATGGAAGCCTGGGTCGGTGATCCGGGATGCCGCGACGCCCTCCGATCTTGCGATCTCATTTTCGGCGCAACGGACGACCACGATGGCAGGCTGTTTCTCAACCGCCTCGCCTACTACTATCTGGTTCCCATCATCGACATGGGGCTGTCGATCGATGTCGGCGACGAGGATGTGCCGACGATCCACGCGCTGGATGGCCGCGTGAGCGTTCTCTCTCCAGGCCATACCTGCTTGATCTGCCGGGATGTGATCCGGCCGGTGATCGCCAGCGCGGAAGCGCTTCGCCGGACGAATCCCGAGGAGTACGAGCGTCGCAAGATCGAGGCGTATGTCGCCGGTGGAGGAAATCCCGCACCGGCGGTCGTCACGTTCACGACGGAACTTGCCTGCATGGCGGTGAACGAGATGATCCACCGGCTGCAAGGTTTCCGGGGCGCGGAAGGATCGGCCGCCAATCGCGTGCGTAAATTTCATCTCGGAGAAGACCGGCATCCTGGTCATCGCCCGCGCGAGGGCTGCCCGGTATGCTCCTCGTCGGCGATTTGGGGACGAGGCGACGAAGATCCGTTCCTGGGCCGGGCGGGTTGAGATGGCGACGCTTCGCTCGATCCTGCTATGGCTGCTCATCGCGCTTGGCCTCGCGCGAAGGCCCGATTTCATGGTTCTGATGATGAGCGATCATCCCAACGAGAGCGCGATAAAGCCGAGGCGCGTTTATGTCGTGACGAGCGGCGGACATATGAAATGGGCGTATTTTCTATGTCCGGCCGATCCGACGGAGGTCATCCAGCTTTCGTTGATGACCAGTCGACGACCGCACTGGCGGCTCACGCGCGATTGGTTCGGCCGACCGACCATTCATCCGTCCGTCTGGCAGACGGCGGGATCGCACGCGCACTTCTGGATACGCGGCGGCCTGGTCGAGTGGTGCGCGGATTCTGGCAAGCCCACCTCGCTACCTCGATAAGTCGCCGGATTGCCGCCACGACCTCGATGGGGTGCCGTGAGAGGATTTGGGGAAGGTCGCCGCAGCGATCGAAGCTTAGTACGCCAGCGACCGAAGACGAGGTGCGCCGTGGTCTTGAGATCGTCGCTGGCCTTATATCGACCTATTCGCCTTCAGGCACGACCCGTCCGGCGAGCCCCGTTCCTCGGCGTCGCTCGCTTCAAATTCCGTTAGACGTTGGAACTGGTGTCCCGACGTGTCGACGATGAATCGCCAGAATGGGTGTTCCAGCTGCGGTACGGACTGCGCCGGCGTCGACCGAAGAAAGCGCCGAAGCTCGTGACCGAGCTTGAACTGGAGGACGACAACCCGCCCTCGGTCCTTGAAGCCGACATCGAAGCCGAGCTGCTCTTCGTGGAGGAGGTTCGGCATGAAGGGGGTGGGTCGCAACCCAATTGCCTCCAGCAGCGATTGAACTTCGCGGTTGACGCCGAAACCGTATGAGAACTCTGACAGACGTTCATGCAAATTGATCATGCCGGCTCCACGAGTGTAGCCCGTGCTCGTCTGTCGCGTTCTCGCTGGAATGCCGAGCGCCCGATTCCGCCCATGCTATCGTTGGGAATGAGCGCAATCCTGAAAATCGCTCGATCGCCCAAGGACTTCCTTTTGCATTGGAACAGTCGATATCATCGCGTTGTCCGGATGTCTCGGGTGACTCATCGTATGCAGATACTGGGCGTCGCCCTTCGGGCCGGGCTGTAGGCTGCGCCGAAGCCCCGTGCCGGGTCTTCTCCCTTGCGGGCTGTCATCCCTGACGCGGCCGGAGAGATCATTGCGCGAGGAAGGGCAGGCGGGAAAGCATGCTGGGTGCGCTACGACGCTGGATGGAGGCCCGAAGGAAAATCCGCCTGAGATGGCGGGCAGACGCGCGCAGTCTGGTGCAGCGTGACGAACTCGGCGCCTATTACGAGGCGCAGCGTTTGGCCGCTCGGGCCCGGGCTTCAGGGCAAGCCGGCGAGTTCGTCCATTGGGCCAAGGTGGCGGCCGAAGTAGCGAGGATCTCGCCCCGTTCGCACATGGATATCGCAGTGGTCCAGGCGATCGTCGACGATGAGACGCGGCGCGGAGGGGCTTCTCGCAGCCATGACGATTGAACCGGCGGCCACGCCGAGATCGCTTCGGCAAGGCACGGAAGCCGTCCTTTCAACCTGAGACGCGGCCAGCGACCGAATCCGGTCCGGTGCGGCATTGTGGTTCGGCATCCGGGAAAAGAGCGTGCGAGAGGGCGCGGACCTCCTTCGGAGCAAGTCCAACCCCGCTCTCCATGGATGGCTTTCCTGGTCCTCCGCCCGGCCTTCCACGATCAACCCGCGAGGGGTCGGCTATGCGGAGCATGCGGCCGCTGCGGCTTCGCCTGCGCGGTGATCGCGGCCGGTTGAGGACACTGACGGAGCCATCGAGCGGGGATCGGCCTCGCTCAAAGGTGGAGCCCTCAAATGTCGCACGATCTTTCCCTCGCCCAGTCCCACGCGTTCCAGCTCGCCCGCATCCTGATGGTCCCGGTCACACTGTTCCAGGTCGATGGAGAGTTCGGCGTGCTGCCGAGTGACGAACTCGATGACGCCGACGTGGTCATCGTCCATGAGTACGATCCCCACCAGTACGGCCCGGCTCATTGAGCCGGGTTCGCCCTGACGGGCGTGTGCCGCTCGCGAGCGGGCGGCCGCAAGGGAAGCTGCGCCGCGTCTGGTTGATGTCACGGCGCTGCGCGCGCCCTGCATGTTTTATCAGTTGCCAGACGCGCCCTTGCCCCCTTCGCTCTTCGCGGAGGCCGGAGATGGTCCCGCGAGGTGCGGGGAAGAGGAAATTCGAGCGGGAAAGGTCTGACCCGGAGGCGTGTTGGGAAGAGAAAATGGAAAAGATGGACATTGAGGAGCTGAAGGAGCGCGTGCCCTGCGCGGCCGTGCTCGAGAAGGCCGGATTTGCGATCGATTTGAAGGAGAGCACCCGCAAGGCGGTCAAGTACCGCCGCGGCGACGACATCATCATCGTGATCCACGGCGGCAAGGGCTGGTTTGATCCTCTCTCCGACGCCAAGGGCGACGTATTCTCACTTGTCGAGCATCTCGACGACATCGGCTTCGCAGAGGTGCTGCAGAGGGTCTCGGAACTGGTCGGCCTCGTGCCGAGCGAACCGGTCTGGACGAGGCGGTCCCGCGAGCGCGATCCGGACCTCGGCATTCCTGATCGCTGGCGCGTGCGGCGCAGCCCATGGCGGAGCTCCATGACCTGGCGCTATCTGCGCGACGAACGTGGTCTTCCGGAGGCTGTCATCCGCGCCGCGATCCAGCAGGACCGGCTGCGTGAAGGACCGCGCGGCAGCATGTGGGCGGCACATGTCGATGATGACGGCGCCGTCACCGGCTGGGAAGAACGCGGGCCGGAATGGCGCGGTTTCGCCACCGGCGGCGGAAAGATCCTGTTCCGCTTGGGGCCATGCGAGGCCATTCGCGTCTGCGTCACCGAGGCGGCGATCGACGCGATGAGCCTCGCCGCGATCGAAGAACCGCGATCCGACAGCCTCTATCTCAGCACGGGTGGCGGATGGGCGCCGGCCACTGAAGCAGCCATTCGGGCGCTTGCGGCCCGTCCCAATGTGCAGCTCGTCGCTGCAACCGACAACAATGCGCAAGGCGAGGTCTATGCCGGTCGCATAGAGGCGGCCGCCGTTGCCGCAAGCTGCGGCTACGAGCGGCTGGCGCCTGCACACGAGGATTGGAACGACGATCTGCGGGCGATGAAGAAAGAAGAAGAGGAACGGAGAGGGGAGAAAGAAACCGGGCTGCCGCATGCCCGCCGTCCGCGTCAAGGGTGAAGCTTCGCCCGCGTTCCGCGGCCCTTGACCCGGCCGGACGGAGAGGCGGCTGCGGGGAGGGGTCAGGAAGGGCTGAATTGACGGCGAAATCGGAAGGATGAGCCGCGCTCCAGCCCCGGCAAGGCCGAAGGAGCCGCTCCCATGCTTCACCTCTCCTCAATCCGCAAGATCTTCCAGGGCGTCCCCGACCGGCGCCAGATGTTTCGCATGTTCGATCGCCATGCGCAGCGCCCCACCCCCTGGGAAAACGACGCGAGCGCGCTCTACGCCGGCGAATGGTTCGAGATCGACGCGGTCGACCACGACTATATGTTCGAGATCCTGCCGCCACTCTGGATGCGCGGCGATATGTTCGCGATGCGCGAATTCCTGACCGACAGCGTCACCAGTGTCTTCTTCGCGCTGACGATCGACGGCCAACTCCGCCACTTCCACGGCTATTGCGACCTTTCCGACAAGCCCTCGCCCGGCCGGATGCGTGCCGCGATCGTCGATCGGGAAGCGCGGCCGGTGAAGGCGATGACGCGCCAGGAGCGCCTCGATCACATCTGGAGCGCGACCCATGACGATTATCGCAGCTATGCCGGTGAGCGCTGGCCGGAGCCTTCACGCGGCAAGCGCGCCATTACCGTTTACGGCGGCAGCCGGGGCACGACGCTGAAACTGGTCGACGATCTCAGCGACGCAGAGATCTCCACCAAGCTTCCGGTGCATCTGCGCTACCTCCCCGACGCGATCGCGGCGTGAGGGCGGCCCCATGTTCACGTTTCCCATTCTCGGCGTTCGCAAGGTCATCGAACGCGGAAAGACCGATGCTGCCGCCAATGACGGGTTTCGCAACCCGCATTACGGCCTCAAGCCCGGCAAGGGCGAGAACCCGGGCCTCTGGCTGGTCGGAGACCAGGGGGTCTACATCATGTCGAACGGCAAACTCGCCGACGGCGACCGTCCGCTCGTGGTCTATTCCGACGAGTGCCACCCGGTCGGCAATCCCGACTGGTTTCACTACAAGCACCGCCATTTCGGCGGTGATGACGGGATCGAGTTTATCGACGCCGAGAGGCTCATCCCGCTGTTCGACCGGAATTTCAGCTGCACGCATCTGCACGTGCAGCTGACCGAGACCGAAGTCTCGCTCTCCCTGATCACCCGCTAGCCACTTCACCCCCTAAGCCAGCCCGTCACGCGGCCGACACCGCCGTTCGCGTGCTCGCGCTCGCCAGAAAATCCAAGGAGATTTCCATGTCACACGACGATCCCTTCACTCTCGACCTGTTCGGAAACACGGCGCTGTCCTCGGGCCTCGGCGTCGGGGTGACGGCGTTTTCGGCGTCCTTCGCCGATAGTCCGGACGATGACGATCCTCCTCCCGTCTCGCCGGCCCCGGCCATTCCAATCGCCGCGGCCGCATCGCCCGCTCGAGCAAACCAGGCCGATAAGGGCGAGAACTTCAAGCTCGCGGCGACGCGTGGTCTTGCCAAATCCTGGCGGGACCGGGCTCATGACAATCTCGCTGCCATACGGCTCGCCGCCGATATCGTCGACCAGCAGCGGCCTGCCACGCCCGAGGAACAAGCTGCGCTGATCCGGTTCACCGGCTTTGGAGCTTCCGAATTGGCGAACGGCGTGTTCCGCCGCCCCGGCGAGCAGTCCTTTTGCAAGGGCTGGGAGGAAATCGGCGTCGAGTTGGAGGAAGCTGTCGACGGGGCGGCCTACGCCTCGCTGGCCCGCTGCACCCAGTATGCCCATTTCACACCGGAATACATTATCCGTGCGATCTGGGCCGGCTTGCGGCGGCTCGGCTTCCGTGGGGGCCGCATCCTGGAGCCCGGCGTCGGTACAGGGCTCTTCCCGGCGCTGATGCCGGAGGTTTTGCGCGATGCCTCGCACATCACCGGCATCGAGATCGATCCTGTCACCGCGCGGATCGCCCGCCTCCTTCAACCGAACGCCCGAATCCTCAACCAGGATTTCGCGCGGGCCGACTTGGCCGAACATTTCGATCTGGCGATCGGCAACCCGCCGTTCTCGGACAGGACGGTCCGATCGGACCCGGCATACCGCTCGCACGGCTTCCGGCTGCACGACTACTTCATCGCAAAGGCCGTCTCTCGGCTAAAGCCGGGCGCGCTCGCCGCCTTCGTCACCTCCAGCGGCACGATGGACAAGGCCGATGCCCGCGCCCGCGAGCACATCGCCACAATGGCGGATCTGATCGCTGCAATCCGCCTGCCCGAAGGCAGTTTTCGTGCCGATGCCGGCACGGACGTCGTCGTCGATATTCTTTTCTTTCGCAAGCGCAAAGAGAATGAACCGGAAGGAGATGTCTCCTGGCTCGACCTTGAGGAAGTGCGCCCGGCGTCGGAGGATGAGGGGGCGATACGCGTCAACCGCTGGTTTGCCCGGCATCCTGACTTTGTCCTTGGGCTGCACGCCCTGACGGCTGGCCCCTTCGGCGAGACTTATACCTGCTTGCCTCATGCCGGCGAAAATCTCGACGCGGCGTTGACCGCTGCCGTGCATCTCCTTCCGGAAGCCATCTATGACGGCGAGCCGGAAGAGATCGGAGCGGACGCCGACGAGCAGGTTGAAGCGCCGGTTCGCAACGCCGCGGATGGTGCGGCAATCCGCGAGGGCAGCTATTTCATCGGCCAGAACACCGCGCTGATGCAGATGGTCGACGGCGAGGCCGTGACCATCCATGTCCGCAAGGGTAGGTCCGGCGACGGCATTCCGGAAAAGCATGTCCGCATCGTCCGCAAGCTAATCCCGATTCGCGATGCGGTTCGCGAGGTGCTGAAGGCCCAGGAGTTCGACCGACCGTGGAAGCCGACGCAGGTCAGGCTGCGCATCGCCTGGTCGAATTTTGTGCGCGAATTCGGTCCGATCAATTTCACCACGGTTTCCACGACGGAGGACAACGAGACCGGCGAGGTGCGCGAGATCCATCGCCGCCCCAACATTCAGCCGTTCCTTGACGATCCCGATTGCTGGTTGGTCGCCTCGATCGAGGATTTTGACATCGAGACCAACACGGCAAAGCCCGGGCCGATCTTTTCCGAGCGCGTGATCGCACCGCCTCCCGCCCCGGTCATCACCTCGCCGGCCGATGCGCTCGCGGTCGTCCTGAACGAGCGCGGACATGTCGATCCCGATCACATCGCCGAACTGCTGCACGCGCCAGTCGCTGAGGTGATCGACGAGCTTGGGCAAGCGATCTTTCAGGATCCCTCGTCCGGAGCTTGGCAGACGGCTGATGCCTATCTCTCAGGCGCCGTCCGCACCAAGCTCGTCGCGGCCGAGGCCGCTACGACGCTCGATCCGGCCTTCTCCCGCAATGTCGCCGCGTTGAAGGCTGTCCAGCCGGCAGACCTTCGGCCTTCGGACATCACTGCACGTCTCGGCGCACCCTGGATTCCAGCCGCCGATATCGTCGCCTTCGTCAGCGAGACTTTTGCTGCCGATATCACCATCCATCACACGCCGGCGCTCGCCTGCTGGACGGTGAACGCCCGTCAGCTCGGATGGAGCGCCGCCGGCACCACGGAATGGGGAACACATCGCCGCGATGCCGGGCAGCTCCTGTCCGATGCGTTGAATTCCTCCATCCCGCAGATATTCGACACGGTGAAGGATGGCGATACAGAACGCCGCGTTCTCAACACCGTCGAGACGGAAGCGGCCAAGGAGAAGCTGCAAAAGATCAAGACGGCGTTCCAGAACTGGATCTGGTCCGACCCCGATCGCACCGACCGGCTGGCGCGGCTTTACAACGACACGTTCAACAATATCGCGCCGCGAGCCTTCAACGGCGATCATCTCCAGCTACCGGGCGCCTCAGGCGCCTTTTCTCTTTATGGCCACCAGAAGCGGGTCATCTGGCGCATCATCTCTTCCGGAAGCACCTATGTCGCGCACGCCGTCGGCGCCGGCAAGACCATGGCAATAGCCGCTGCTGTCATGGAGCAGCGCCGCCTCGGGCTGATCAACAAGGCCATGCTGATCGTGCCCGGTCATTGCCTGGCGCAGGCCGCCCGCGAGTTCCTGGCGCTCTATCCGAACGCCCGCATCCTCGTCGCCGACGAGACGAACTTTACCAAGGACAAGCGCCATCGCTTCCTGTCGCGCGCGGCGACCGCGAACTGGGATGCGATCATCATCACGCATTCGGCTTTCCGCTTCATTACCGTGCCCTCGGCGTTCGAGGCGCAGATGATCAGGCAAGAACTCGAGCTCTACGAGGACCTGCTGACCAAGGTCGACCGCGAGGACCGCCTCTCGCGCAAGCGCATCGAGCGCATGAAGGAGGGACATAAGGAAAGGCTGGAGGCGCTCTCGACCCGCAAGGACGATCTCTTGACCATTGCCGAGATTGGCGTCGACCAGATCATCGTCGACGAGGCGCAGGAGTTCAGAAAACTCTCCTTCGCGACCAACATGTCGACACTGAAGGGTGTCGATCCGAACGGGTCGCAGCGGGCCTGGGACCTGTTCGTCAAATCCCGCTTTGTCGATACGAAGAATCCGGGCAGGGCGCTCGTGCTCGCGTCCGGTACGCCGATCACCAATACGCTCGGCGAGATGTTCACGGTGCAGCGGCTGATGGATCACGCGGCCCTCTCGCAGCGCGGCCTGCACGAGTTCGACGCCTGGGCGAGCACGTTCGGCGACACGAGCACCGAACTGGAGCTTCAGCCGTCCGGCAAATACAAGCCGGTCACGAGGTTCGCCCAGTTCGTCAACGTGCCCGAACTGATTGCGATGTTCCGGTCGTTCGCGGACGTCGTCCAGCCGGCCGATCTGCGCACCTATGTCAGGGTGCCGGAGATTGCCGGCGGCAAGCGCCAGATCATCACGGCCGAGCCGACCGCCGCCTTCAAGGCCTATCAGCGACATCTCGACCAGCGCATCAAGGCGATTGAGTTGCGTGAGGGACCGCCCCAGCCCGGCGACGATATTTTGCTCTCCGTCATCACCGATGGCCGTCATGCGGCGATCGATTTGCGTCTTGTCGACGCCGGCATGGACAACGAGGAAGCCAACAAGCTCAACGCCCTCATCCAGAACGCCTTTCGCATCTGGCAGGAGACAAGTGAGGCCGAATACGCCCGCAAGGATGGCAAGCCCTTCGACACGCCCGGCGCTGGCCAGCTGATCTTCTCCGACCTGGGCACCATCAATGTCGAGGCGAGCCGTGGTTTCTCCGCCTATCGGTGGATACGAGACGAACTGGTCCGCATGGGAGTTCCCGCTTCGGAAATCGCCTATATGCAGGATTTTCGGAAGTCGGAGGCCAAACAGCGTCTGTTCAACGATTTCAACGCCGGCAAGGCCCGCGTGCTGATCGGCAGTTCAGAGACCATGGGCACCGGCGTCAACGTGCAGGCGAGGCTGAAGGCGCTCCATCATCTCGACGTGCCATGGCTGCCGTCCCAGATCGAACAGCGCGAAGGCCGCATCGTGAGGCAGGGGAACCAGCACGACGAGGTCGGCCTCTATGCCTACGCGACTCTCGGCTCGCTCGATGCGACCATGTGGCAGAACAACGAGCGCAAGGCCCGGTTTATCGCCGCGGCATTCTCCGGCGACACCAGCATTCGCCGGCTGGAAGACATGGGCGAGGGGCAGGCGAACCAGTTCGCCATGGCCAAGGCTATTGCATCGGGCGATCAACGCCTGATGCAGAAGGCGGGGCTGGAGGCCGAGATCGCCCGCCTCGACCGGCTGCGCGCCGCCCATACCGATGACCAGCATGCGATCCGCCGGCAGATCCGCGACGCCGAGCGCGACATCGAACTTGCGACCCGGAGGATCGGCGAGATCGCCCAGGATATCGAGCGTCTGGTTCCGACGACGGGCGATGCCTTCGTCATGACCGTCACCGGCGAGATGTTCGACGAGCGCAAGCTTGCCGGCCGCGTGCTGATGAAGGAAATCCTGACCTTTGTGCAGCTCCAGCAGGATGGCGATGCGATCATCGCCTCGATCGGTGGCTTCGATCTAAAATTCTCCGGTGAGCGGCTCAGTAAGGACGGCTTCCACTACGCCACCATGCTGCTGCGCACCGGCGTCGAGCATGAGGTCGGGCTTTCCGTCACCACGACGCCGATCGGCGCCATCGCCCGGCTCGAGCATGCTCTTGCCGATTTCGAGGGCGAGCAGGAAAACTATCGCAGGCGGCTCGACGGTGCGCAAAAGCGCCTCGCCTCGTACAGGCCGCGGGTTGGCGAAGCCTTCAGCTTCGAAGCCGAGTTGACGCTGAAGCGCGAGCAACTGGCCGAGGTCGAGGCCGATCTCGCCAGCGACAAGGACGACGCCGGGAACTGCAATGACAGGCCGGCTGATCGGAAAGCTGCATAGGCGGCTATCTCGACAGGCGGTTCTCGTCGTCGATCAGGGTCACGCGGGCAGGCGCCGCATCGCCCCATTTCCAAAGCACCAGGTTGAGATCGTCTGCGGCAGCACCTGGAGCGAAGCTTCTCACCAGCAAGCCGTGATAGCCGCCGGCGTTCAGCCGACGTGCGAACGCCTGCGTTCGTGCTTCCCCGCTCGCCTTCATCTCGTCGCGCCATGTGCCGCCGGCGAGTGCTGCGGCGCCCATTCCCTCCGCTTCGAGAGCACGGTCATCCCGACAATCGAACACACGATCGATCTCAGCGTCGTAGGAAACGAGCGTCGTCGGCTGGAGATTGCCGACCTGGTTGGCTTCGCGCAGCGCCGTCATCACCGACAGCGACGCATAGAGCGCCGGCATGCCCTTCGGATTGAATCGTCCACCGTAGAGTTCCGCGCCGCGCCCCGACAGCGGCTCGCGTGCATAGATGGGGTTCAGCGCGCGATAGAGCTTTCCACGATACAGCACCGGGTCAGGCGTGCACGCCGGCGTCGACCGCGTCGACATAGTCCAGCACGTCGTCGGCACGGCCGCCGCGCACGAGCTGCATGGCCGTCTGGCCAGAGAAGCCCGGCAGCGGCTCCGAGCGATACCAGGCATAGGCCATCAACTGCGAACCGAAACGCGGCTCGACCTTGTTGATCACCTCGACCATCTCGCGCAGCCGGCGCTGGGTCTTGTCCGACCGAATGCGGTCCTTGCGCTGGACCGCGTCCCTGCCAAGCCCCGCGGTGCGGGCGACTTCCTCGCTGGTCGTGCGGAATGCTTCCGCGATCTTGCGCGGCGCGAACAGGCCGTTGTCGGAATACTGGACGAGACCCATAGCCGTCTCCTGCCGTTGTCGATGCCAATTACTATGACGCAATATAGCGTCAGTCCGTTCGGCATTCAATGGGAATAGTGAGGCGCGGAGGGGAGGGAGAGGAGAGGGAAAAAAATCCGGTTCGCCGATCGGCCGACCCGGTGGCGCTTCCGCTCAACCGCGCCTCTCGCGATCCCGGCCGCGGCGTCCCGCGCAGGGCTGTCAGCCCCGCTTGGCCGGCCGGGCAGGGATGCTCGCCCGCAGTTGCACCGGCTCGCCCGCTCCGCGTGCCGGGGGATGTCTTCGAGATGAAGACGAGGAAGGGCCGCCCGAGCGGGCTGGTCCGCAAAACCCGAACAGGAGAACTTCCCATGCATCTCATAAAGGTCGATCCGCGCGCATTGAAGGACAATCCCGACAAGGCGCGCCAGTCCAGGTCCACGCCGCAGGCGGACGCGTTGCTTCTCGCGACGATCAAGGCCGTCGGCCTCGTCCAGCCTCCCATCATCGCGGCCGAGAGCGGCGGCGGCAATGGCTACATCATTGATTCCGGCCACCGCCGCATAAAGCAGGCCATCGCCGCTGGGCTGGAGGAGATCGATGTGCTCGTCGTCGAGGCCGCCAATGACAATGGGGCGATGCGCTCGATGGTCGAGAACATCGCGCGCGAAGCGCTGAATCCGGTCGACCAGTGGCGGGCGATCGAGCGCCTCGTCGCGCTCGGCTGGACCGAGGAGGCGATCGCGGTCGCGCTGGCTCTGCCGGTGCGTCAGATCAGGAAGCTGCGGCTTCTCGCCAATGTCCAGCCAGCCATGCTCGATCATATCGCGAAGGGCGACATGCCGAACGAGCAGCAGCTTCGCACGATCGCTTCCGCGTCGCTCGACGAGCAGAAGGAGGTCTGGAAGAAGCACAAGCCGTCGAAGGCCGATCCCCAGGTGTCGTGGTGGAGCGTTGCGCAGGGTCTGACCAAGACCCGTATGCTCGCGCGACATGCCAGCTTCGGGGACGATCTGGCGCAAGCCTATGGCATCGCCTGGGTCGAAGATCTGTTTGCACCGGCCGACGAGGACAGCCGCTACACCACCGATGTCGAGGCCTTCCTCGGCGCGCAGCAGGAGTGGATGGCCAATCATCTGCCGAAGCGCGGCGTGATCGCTGAGGCCGGCCAGTATGGCGAACCCAAGCTGCCGCCCAAGGCCGAGCGGGTTTACGGCAAGCCGGGTAAATCCGATTGCACGGCCATGTATCTTGACCGTGATGGGCGCGTTCAGTCGGTGGCTTATCGCATGCCGGCACCGAAGAAGGCCAAGGGCATGAACGGAGTGGTGGATACTGCCGACGCCGATGATGGGGTGATCGCTGCGAAGTCGCGTCCCGATGTGACCCGCAAGGGCAACGAGATGATTGGAGATTTACGCACCGATGCTCTCCACGAAGCGTTTTCTCGCGCGCCAATCGAGGACGACACGCTGATGGCACTGCTCGTGCTCGCCTTTGCCGGACAGAACGTCTCCGTCGCCTCCGGCAAGCATGACGTTGCCTATTATGGCTATGCCAGTCTCGCACGTCATGCGGTCCCATTGTTCGACCAGGACGGCAAGCTCGACTTTGACATGGACACGCTGCGCATCGCCGCACGGTCCGTGCTGGTCGACGTGTTGTCGTGCCGAGAGAACCGTTCCGATAGTGGCATTGTCGCGCGAGTTGCTGGTGAGGTGGTCGGCGCCGACAGCTTCTTGCCCAACATGGGCACGGAAGAGTTTCTGTCGTGTCTATCACGGGCAGCTTTGGAAGCATCCTGTCAAGAAACGCCGGTGCTGCCTCGGCAGCGCGTGAAGGATACACGCGCAGCCCTTGTCGAGCATTTCAAGGTAGGGCAGTTCGTCCATCCGGCCGCGTTGTTCGCAGTCGATGCGGCAAAGCTGGCGTCCTGGATGGCGAAGAACGAGGTGATCACCGATCTCAACGAGGATGCCGATGCCGACGGTGCGGCGGAGCATCTGGATGAGCCGGGCGCTGACCAGACGGGATCGACCGCTCCCGACTTGGCCAATGACGTTGATAATCGTGGCGAGAACCAGCCCTCCGAGGAGGAGTTGGGAGCCTACGGGGTCGCGGCCGAGTAGCCGCTCACCCCCTCATCTTGCTTCCGAANGCCAATGACGTTGATAATCGTGGCGAGAACCAGCCCTCCGAGGAGGAGTTGGGAGCCTACGGGGTCGCGGCCGAGTAGCCGCTCACCCCCTCATCTTGCTTCCGAACGATTTCCGCCGCCGGCAGCAATGCCGGCGGCGGTTCCGTTTCAAGCAGTTCAATGGAGAAAAAAACATGTCCGCACAGCTCATCTACGATCTTGCCCCGCTCGGCTCCACCGTCACCTATTCCGACGGGACGCCTCGTCCACCGGAGCGCTTCCGCAAGAAGCTGGCTGCCTGGGAAAACCGCAACAACGGCGGCCGGCTGATCCGCACGCAGGCCGCGCGCCGTGTCGGCGACACCGTGTTGCCGGCCAGTATCACTCTGCACGAGGGGAACTACGGCGATGGCGGCGTTGTGGTGCTGACCGTCCACAGAAGCTTCTCGGTCTCTACCGACCTGAAGTTCGTCGTGACCGAGCGTCCGACGATCGGGTCTGTTCGCATTCTCGATCGGCCCGGCGAGGACGCCGAGCTGCTCCATCTTGCCGAGAGCCGTGCCCATGCGGAATCCTGGCTCACCACGCATCGCTACCCGAATGCCGTCCTTGACGAGGTAACGGCCGATGCTGTCGCGGCGGATTTGGTAGAGGGGAGGGCGGCCGCATGAACGCCATCCTCCAGACGGCACTAGGCGATGACGCTTCCCCCGGATTTCCGGGGATTTTGTTTGGCCGCAGCCACGACGGTTTTCCCGTTGCTCTTGTCGGCGATAACGCTTTCGCCATGGTTCCCGGCACGAACGGCCGGCACTATCTGGCGATGGGCTGGCGCATTGCCCGGCCGCTCGACGAATGGACGCGCTCGGACTTTTATGGCCATTCGGGCGAATTGGCCGATGAGGCAGCGTTTCGTGCGCGCGTCGAGGAAAACGCGCTGCACCAGCGGCAGCGCACCGCACTCGGGCGGCGTGAGGTATCGTCGCAAGCACATACGCCATGGGGCACGTCGCAGGGCGCCACCGTTCATGCCGATGGTGTCGCTTTCCACTCGACGGCCAGTCATGGCGGCTTCCACCTCAGCCCGGAGCGCAATGCGAAGGTGCATCCGCTGCTGCGCACCGGCAATGCGTGGTACGAAGAGGACTGCCATTGGGCGGCCGTGGCTCATGCTTTTCCGGAACTCTTCACTGATTTCGAAAAGGCCAGCGCCGACACCACGATCCGCAACTGGTATCCTGCGGCGTGGGAAGAGATCCACGGAAAGGTGCTGGAATCCGGCCAGTCGTCGACGAAGGACGAACGCGAGTTCTACAAGCGTCATGCCGATCATTGGATCGCCGTATCAGCCATCCGCTCGAATCATGAGCCCGGCTTTACCGAGGTCGTAGCCACACTGGGCGGTGATCGCGCCGGAACACGCGGCACCCGCCGCTACCTGGTTCCTTCCGAAGAATACGGCACGAACGGCGGTCGCTTCGGATTCATCATCGATGAAGCCCGTCACCGTCTTTATGACGGTTCGTCGAGCTTCGTCGGCTGGCAGGGAAGGGAGACGCAATGAAGGCCTCTTCCGAACTGCGCTCTCAACTTTTCCGCATGGAGGAGGCGCGCCGACAGACCCAGCGCCAGCTCGATTTGATAGATCGACAGATCATCCGCCGAATGACCGCCCTTATCCCGCAGCTGGGACGTCGACAGTCAGGCTATCGGCGCGGCAGGGCTCCCGACCCGAGCGCATTCCTCGAACGATATCGTTCGAACCTTGCTGCGATCACCGCGGCGCGGCAACCGGAGATCGATGGGCTGTCGCGCAAGCTCGCCCGGCAGGATGCGGCCATCGAGGCATTCAAGGCAAGGAACCGGCTGGGCCCGATCGAAACCCAACCCCATGCTCGGCATTGCGGCCAGCCGGCAATGGTCAGCGCTTGCGTAGGAACTCCGTGCGAAGGACGAGTCCCTTGATGGCATCATGCCGGCAATCGACCTCGTCCGGATTGTCAGTGAGGCGGATCGACTTGATCACGGTTCCCTGCTTCAGGGTCTGGTTGGCGCCCTTCACCTTGAGGTCCTTGATCAGGACCACCGAATCCCCGTCGGCAAGCACATTGCCGGCGGCATCGAGCGCCACGACACGCCCGGTCTCTGCGGCGGCAGCCATCTCCGAGGCCGGACGCCATTCGCCGGTGACTTCATCGTAGATGTAGTCGTCGTTTTCATCGACCATGATCGCCCCTGTCGCCGGAGTTGAACGCCTTGTCCGATCCCGTGCGGCAGTGTGGCGTGAGCCATCTATAGCAGGCGAGCGCTATTCTCAACCGCACTTGCCGGACGTGACCGTGCCGGCACCCGGAGGCAATTGTTGCGCCGGTAGCGGAGTTCCTCCGCGCTTCGCAGCCTGCTCAGGATCAAGACCATCGCGCGGCCTGACATCCGCGCGATCACAACCATCTCGGACAGGAGAGCATCATGCCACTCTACACGATCGAGACCTATCACCTTCCCGTCTATCGTCAGGGCACCTATGAGGCCGCGTCCGTCGACGAAGCCTGCAAACTCGCCATCGACGACGATGACTGGTCATGCGAGCTTCCTGATCATGAGACGGCCGGCCAGACATTCTTCACGGGGATCTGGCGAGGACGGGATGCGGCCTATGAAGGCGAGCCTGTCGACGCTCCCGGGCGGTTCGGCCAGACAGTGCAACGCAAGGCCGAGCTTTTCGAGACGCTCGTGCGCTTGCTGAAGGAGCCCGCCCAGCCGATGGGCTTGTCGGACATGATTTCGATTCCTGGCTGCTGCGCGCGCTCGCCGCCATTGCCGTGGCCGATGGAATTTTTCGTGACGCCAACGTCGTGCGGCCACGGGAAATCTCGGCCATACATTCCTCCTGACGACAGGGAAGACCATGGACAACACGACACGCACAGCCTTCGGGCGGTTGCTCAAGATCGCCCAGTCGGACACCGGACAGTCGCGTCGGGTCGCCTCCTTCGTCCTGGCCTGGTGGAACGCTACCGACCATGGCGGCTTCGACATCGCCGATCTCTTCGCCGTCGACGCCGAAATCGACCGGGACATGGGCACAGTCTTCTCCTATTTCGTGGACCGGCCCACGGCCGAGTATCCGGAGGCGTATCGCGTCGAGATCGAGGCGATCATTCGCCGATGGCGGCCCGAGGTCTGGGAGCGCTACTCCGAGTCGGCGTGACGTCCTGGCGGCAGACTGTCGAGCCAGCGACCCGATCACATCCGCGCATGTGACGGTCAGCGCAACGCCGTGTTCCAGGCGCGGGCCCAGCCCATCTGAAATACCTGCGCGTTGATGCCGACGGTCCAACGACGAGCGCACCAACTTGGCTCGGCTTGCATGTCCTGGCGCCATTCGGCCTTGCAGCGCGGCGCAGTGCTGTCAACACGCCGATATGGCGGCGATCCGTCATGGGGGCCCGTTCCTTCCTTCTTCCCGAATGAGATCGGCCGCGTCGGCGGCGAAAGGCGAACGCGCGATTTGGGAACGCATGTGCCTGGACGTTCGCGGTCTGCCGGGAGGTGAACTGCTTGGGCGGTTCCGCCCTTCCTCGATCGGCTGCTCTTTCTGACATCGCTGCCGTGCCGGTCCCCCCGTCGGGTTTGCTGCGGTCTGAACCGGCGGCCAGCCGCTTCAAGGCCGCTGCGCGCCGCGGAGCGGCCGGGAACCGCCATTCTCGGCAAAGCAGGCCCGCGTCCCGCGGCGGGCTCCAGCGAAGGGCTGGGCCGCCTTGTCCGCAAGCCGGCTTCGCTCGTCTGCCGGTCCCCGGACCCTGAAGCGTCCAGCTTCCGCCGGTTCGGGTCAACCGCACCCGAAGGGGAGACCGGCAAGGGTCGGCTCGATCCCGAGGGACGCAACCGAACGAAAGGACTTCTCCCATGACCAAGACCACCCGCACCCGGCAGACCGCCCGCGTCGTCCAGCTGCGCAAGGGCTCCACAATCGAAATGGTCCGCCTCTCCTGCCCCGACAGCAACCAGGCCGCCCTCATCTCGGAGAGCTTCGGACTTCCCGTCCTCGACAGCGACGGCATTCGCAGCCTGCATGAGCGGTTCTTCAACGAGACGGCCGATTCGCTCCGCGAAGGCCTGAGTGACCGGGCCATGCAGATCCATCTCCAGCGCATCGTCGGCGCCTATGTCGGCTCCGCCCACGGCGCAGGGCAATTCTACAGCCGGTCGGTGTCCGAGGCGCGGGACGCCACGGCCAAGCTCGCTAACGACGCCCGCGACGAAGATCGTGACGGGCCGGTCGGGTTCGACAGCCAGGCGCAGAGGAAGCGCGAGTTCGCCGCCGACATGGCAATCCAGGCCCACGCGCTGCGCATGGCGGCCGAGGCCGCCGTCGCCTCCTACGAGCATATCGTCGGCGAGACCTGGAAGCCCTTCGAGCGCCCGGTCGAGAACGCCGGCGAGACCGTTGGCCGCCAGGCGGCCGAACTCCAGATGGCGGCCCTCGGCTAGCCATCCCGGCGGGGCTCCGGCCCCGCCGATTTCATCTTCGGCCGACAGAACAGTCCGGTCCCTCGCGGGGCCGGACTGTTCGCATGTCCCGTCAAAGGCAACAGCGATCGCAGAAGATGAAAGGGCCGAGAAGGAACAGGGGCACGCCGAGCGCGCCCCGTCCCGGATGGCGGTCCTGCCGGGGTCGGCGGACAGCGCAACGGCTTCGCCGTCCTCCACTTCGTTCCGGCCTGTCGTCTCTCGCCCTGCGGTCGCGCGCCTCCCGGTGCGCGGTCTCGCCTGTAGCCCCGGCCGTCGGACCCCGTGACGGGGCCGCGATCGGCGCGGCCTCCAAAACGGAGGTTGAGGAAAATGAACAGGAAAGAAGAGAAGCCGCGCGTCGACATCTACGCGAGGATCACCGATCGGATCGTTGCCGATCTCGAAAAGAACGTCCGGCCCTGGATGCGCCCCTGGAGCGTGGCGAACACGGCAGGGCGCATAACCCGGCCGCTTCGCCACAATGGCGAGCCCTATTCGGGCATGAACGTCATCCTCCTCTGGTCGGAGGCGGTCTCTCGCGGCTTCGCCTCGCCGGTGTGGATGACGTTCAAGCAGGCGGGCGAACTTGGCGGCCATGTCCGCAAGGGCGAAAGCGGCAGCCTCGTCGTCTATGCCAGCCGCTTCACCAAGACCGAGAGCGACGGCCGTGGCGGCGAGGTCGAACGCGATATCCCGTTCCTGAAGACCTACACCGTCTTCAACACCGAGCAGATCGACGGCCTGCCCGATCGTTTCCACGTTCGGCCGCAGGCGGTCGCCGATCCTGTCGAGCGCATCGAGCACGCCGATCGCTTCTTCGCCAACACCGGGGCCGTCATCCGGCATGGCGCATCGGCGGCCTTCTACTCACCCACGAGCGACCACATCCAGATGCCGCCCTTCGAGAGTTTTCGCGATGCGGCGTCATTTGTCGCGGTGCTCAGCCATGAGGCAACACACTGGACAGCGGCATCTCATCGCGTAAATCGCGATCTCAGCCGCTACGCCAAGGATCGCACCGAGCGCGCGCGGGAGGAATGCGTGGCCGAACTCGGTAGCTGCTTCCTTTGTGCGGACCTTGGTATCGTTCCGGAATTGGAGCCGCGGCCCGATCATGCCAGTTACCTGGAATCGTGGTTGGCCCTCCTGAAATCTGACAAGCGGGCGATCTTCTCGGCCGCTGCGCACGCGCAGCGCGCCGTGACTTATTTGCACGGCCTTCAGCCGCACGCCGCGACGATCGCGGAGGCAGCCTGATGTTCCACGCTCCGATCGCTACAGGGGATGGCGATACGCCATCCCCGATCCGCCTTCGCGTGCTAAGCCTTTTCGCGGAGGTGCAATCCACGACGCTTGCGCTGATGGCCGCGCACGGCATCGTCGGGCCGATGCCGGATTGCGATCTTCGCTGATCGGCTGGGAGCCGGCATCTGCGCTGGCTGAAGTCACCGAACGTCGTGCCCTTCCCGGTCCATATCGTTTCTGCCGGGAATATCCGTGACAATCTCCTCGATGCCTCGCGCGGCGAACGCTGGGCCTCGACCCCGGAAGTTCACTCGCACGATCCGTCGCGGCGCGGCCGATCAGCGTCTTCATGACCGGGTCCCGTGCTGGCGGTCCGTTCGGTATCGGACGCTGAAGGCCCCGCCTTGCGGCGAAGCACTCGGCGGTCCGTCACATCGGTCGGGGCCAGATCGCTGCTGTCCCGGCATTCACCAACGATGCGCGGCGGAGGCGGCGTCCAACAGTCGGATTGAGTCCGCGTGACGGGGTGGCGCGTCTCGCGCCTGCATCGATTTCAGCAGCGGCACCATGTTCGACCGGCGAAGGTGTACCCGGAACGGCCCTTTTCCGGTGCGCACAAGTTCTGCGACAGACGTCCTTGTCGCGAGCCGGGATTGGATGACGCGCTGCCGTCACCCGGTTGGGTGACGAGGCTGATGGCCGGTCGCCTGTCTTCATTCCGGGTGCTTTCGCGACGGGCACACCCACCTGCGTCCTCGATTTGGCTGGCCTGACCGAAGGCCGATCTCGCTGCGCTCGGTCTCGCTCTTAACCGAGATGTGCTGATTCCGAGGGATGTCGCCCCCTTGTTCCGAAATGATGTCGCCCCCCTGTTCCGAGAATTAGTCGCCCCCTGATTCCGAGATGATGCCGCCCCCTGATTGGCGGTGTTGGGCAAGGTCCGCTGCTGGGTTCAGGTTCGTCCCTTTGGATTGTCCAGAGGAGGGAACCAGATGCCGGCGGAGAGAATGACCATGCGGCGTGTCCGCGAGATTTTGCGATACCGGTTCGAAGAGGGACTGGGCCACAAGGCGATTTCGCACCGGGTGGGCGCGGCGCCATCGACGGTGCGCGAGACGCTGCGGCGCGCCGAGGTGGCAGGATTGGTCTGGCCGCTGGGCGAAGAGGTTACCGACGCGGTTCTGGAAGCCGCGCTCTACAAGGCCGCGGGCACGAAGACGGGGCACCGCCGCAGCGTCGAGCCGGACTGGGCGAAGATTCATCGCGAGCTCAAGCGGAAGCACGTGACGCTGCAGATCCTTTGGGACGAGTATATCGAACGCCACCCGGACGGCTATCGCTACAGCCGCTTCTGCGATCTTTACCGGGGCTGGGCGGCAAGTCTGCCGGTGACGATGCGGCAGAACCATGCCGCCGGCGACAAGCTGTTCGTCGACTATGCCGGCGACACGGTGACGGTGGTCATCGACCGGCTCACTGGCAAGACAAGGCAGGCGCATCTCTTCGTGGCGGTGCTTGGCGCGTCGAGCCTGTCCTATGCCGAGGCTCGCTGGACCGAGACGCTGCCGGACTGGATCGGCTGCCATGTGCACGCGCTGGAAGCATTCGGCGGCGCGCCGGCGCTGTTCGTTCCCGACAATGCCAAGGTCGCGGTGATCAAGGCCTGCCGCTACGACCCGCAGGTCAACCGGAGCTACGCCGCGATGGCGGCGCATTATGACAGCGCGGTGCTGCCGACCCGGCCGCGGCGGCCGCGCGACAAAGCGAAGGTCGAGGCGGCGGTGCTGATTGTCGAGCGCTGGCTGCTCGGTCGTCTGCGCCACCGTGTCTTTTACAGCCTGGCCGACGTCAACGCCGCGATCGGCGAACTGCTCGTCTATCTGAACGAGCGCCGGATATTGCGCCGGGTCGGCCGGACGCGGCGTCAGCTGTTCGAGGAGATCGATCGGCCGGCGCTGCGCCCGCTTCCCATTGAGCGCTACATCTTTGCCGAATGGCGGCTGCGCCGAGCCGGGCTCGATTATCATGTCGAGATCGAGCGCCATTATTACTCGGTTCCGTATCGCTTCGCGCGCGAGCAGGTCGAGGCCCGGATTACCGCAAACACCATCGAGTTGTTCCACAAGGGCGAGCGGATCGCCGCCCACATGCGCTGCAGCGGCAATGGCCGGCATACGACGGTCCCCGAGCACATGCCTTCTTCCCATCGGCGCTTTGCCGACTGGACGATCGAGCGGATCACCCGGGAAGCCTCCGCCGTCGGTTCCGATGCCGCGTTGCTGTGCGAGCGCATTCTCGCCGATCGCCCGCATCCCGAGCAAGGATTCCGCGCCTGCCTGGGCATCATCCGCCTGGTCAAAGGCTTCGGCCGGGAGCGGGTCAACGCGGCCTGCGGCCGTGCACTCGAGATCGGCGCGCGTACCTACGGGTCGGTTAGATCGATCCTCGACAACCGGCTCGACCAGACGCCGTCGCTGCGGGCGGCGGCACGAGATCCCATCGACCATCCGAACATCCGCGGCTCACGCTATTATCACTGAAGGAGACTGACATGCTTGCACATCCCACCCTCGACCGGCTGAATGCAATGGGGCTCACCGGCATGGCCAAGGCATTCGACGAACTCGCCGCCAATGCCGAGGCCGAGCGGCTGACCCATTTTGAATGGCTGGGCCTGCTGCTCGAACGTGAATGGAGCTGGCGCCACGACCGCAAACTCGCCGCGCGCCTCCGCTTCGCCAAGCTCCGTCACCAGGCGGCGCCCGAGGATGTCGACTATCGCAGCGAACGCGGGCTCGACCGCGCGCTGTTCCTCAAGCTCATCGCCGGCGACTGGATCGCCGCCCATGACAATCTGGCCATCTGCGGGCCATCGGGAGTCGGCAAGAGTTGGTTGGCCTGCGCCCTTGGTCACAAGGCCTGCCGGGACGACCGATCGGTTCTCTATCAGCGTGTTCCCAGGCTGTTCGCAAACTTGGCGCTTGCGCGCGGCGACGGGCGTTATGCACGCCTGCAACGCACGCTCGGCAGCGTCCAGCTGCTGATACTCGACGATTGGGGGCTTGAGCCGCTCGACGCCCAGGCGCGCCATGACCTCCTCGAAATCCTCGAGGACCGCTATGGCCGACGCTCGACGATCATCACCAGCCAACTTCCTGTGTCCGCATGGCATGGGATAATCGGGGATCCCACCTACGCCGATGCGATCTTGGACAGGCTTGTTCACAATGCCCATCGGATCGATCTCACAGGCGAAAGCATGCGCCGGACCCAATCCGGAAAAGCTTGACACCGAACGCGAACGAAATGACAACAATCATAGCCAGCAAGACCCCGGCCCAACGGGGGCGACATCAAGTCGGAATCCGGGGGCGCAATCATCTCGGAATGAAGGGGCGGCTTCATCGGAATCGGCAACCGAGATGTACCCTCCCGAGGTATCAGCGCGATCCCTTGACAGGATGCCAGTCAAAGGCGACAGTCGAAGACTGGTTGGGTGACCGGACCAGGCAATCAGTCGTGTGATCGATTATGTCTCTGACGGACTTCGTTCTCGAAAATGCTCCCGAGCTGCGCGAGGCGATTGTCCGCCAAAGCGTGAGAGACGTCGTCGCCGCCAAGATTGCAGCGTTGATCGCCTCTGGCATCCTCAAGGTCGGCGATGATCTTCCGAGCGAACGCGATCTCGCCGCGGCGTTGCAGGTAAGCCGGGAAACGGTTCGGAGCGGGATCCAGATTCTGGCGACAAAGGGGTTGTTGGCAGTCGTCCATGGCTCCCGGACAAAGGTCATTTCCGACGATGTCGGGACCGATTTCGTTGGCCTTCGGGAATCGAAGCTGATCAACAGCTACGATGTCGAGGACATTCACGCTTCGCGCTGGATCGTCGAGCGTCACGTCGTCGCCAGTGCTTCGGAGCGCGTCGACGACACAACCCTGTCGTTTTTGGATGAATCTCTGAAAGCGCAGCGCAAAGCGGCCGACGACCCGGTCAGGTTTCTGATCATCGATCGGGAGTTCCATCTGGCGATCTACCGCTGCTGTGGGAACCCGGTTCTGGCCGATTTCGTCGGCAATCTCTACGGTTACATGATGGAGCATCGCCGCAAGGCTGTCGCCGAAGAGGGCGCGATATTGCGGAGCTACGCCGACCATCAGGCGATCGTCGCCGCGCTCCACGCGCGGGATCGGGACGCAGTAGTGAGCGCCTTCGAGGTGCACCTCGATCGAATCTATCGCACCACGGCGAACAGTCTTGCCAGTCTTGTCGGCACGATATGTACTCGCGCCGGTTCTGCCGACGTGGAAAATTCGTCGCGGAGGAGATGACGAAAGCCGATGGCTCCCGGCAAAGGTGGAGTCGATAGGGAGGAACACCATGCTGAAGCGGAATTTCATCAAGGCGCTCGCGGCCTTTGGCTTGCTTGCCACGACCGGCCTGTCTTCGACGCTGCCGGCAGCGGCGCAATCGAAGGAGATCGTCTATTTGACGCCGGGACTCGACCTGCCGTTCTGGCGCTATCTATCGAAGGGAGTGGAGTCGGTTGCCAAGGAGAAGGGCTACGGGTTCCAGGCGCTGGACTCGCGCAACAATGCGCAGACCCAGCTCCAGAATGCCCAGGACGCGATCGCCCGCGACGTCGCCGGCATCGTAATCTCGCCGACCGATTCCTCGACTGCGCCGAGCGTTCTGCAACTGGCCGCATCCAAGAATATCCCCGTCGTGATCGCCGACATCGGCACGAACGAAGGCGAATACATTTCCTTCATCATCTCGGATAATTACGAGGGCGCGAAGGGCGTCGGGGAAGCGCTCGCCGAGGCGATGAAGGAAAAGGGTTGGGAAGGCGATTCAGTCGGAATCGTCGCCATCTCGCAGGCCCGCAAGAATGGCCAGGCTCGCACGAAAGGCTTCAAGGATGGACTGAAGGAGGGGGGCGTCACAGGCGAGGAAGCCGGTCTCCAGCAGATGCAGTCCTACACCGCCGACGAGACCTTCCGGTTTGTTCAGGACATGCAAACCGCCAATCCGGAGATGCGGGGGCTCTTCGTTCAAACGGATCAGCCGGCGATCGGCGCCTTACGCGCCATCAAGGCGGCCCGCCGGCAGGGCGAGGTGCTCGTCGCGGCCTTCGACGGCATTCCCGATTTCGTCGACCTGCTGAAGTCCGGCGATATCGTCGCATCGGGCATGCAGCAGCCTTACCTCATGGGCCAGAAGTCCGCGGAAGCGCTGTTTGAGCATCTGGATGGCGGCACGCCCGAGAAGGAGATCACCGTGCCGATCCTCGTCGTGACCTCGAAGAACATCGACGAGGTCTTGCCGACGGTGAAGGAAACCGTGTTCGCCAACGAGATGGAATGATCGCATAGCGCGTTTCATGGCCGATCGGGGGAGGGCGGAAAGATCGTCCTCCCTCGCTGGCCAGCTGTTCTCGGCGGGACCATGAATCGATGACTCTTCCAACCACCGCCAGCGTCCCCGCTACTGGGACGCTTCTCGAGGTCTCCGGTATCGAGAAGGCCTTCGGCCGCACCCGTGCGCTCGCGGGAGCTTCGTTCGAA
Source organism: Aurantimonas sp. C2-5-R2 (assembly GCF_036549495.1). NCBI lineage: Bacteria > Pseudomonadati > Pseudomonadota > Alphaproteobacteria > Hyphomicrobiales > Aurantimonadaceae > Aurantimonas > Aurantimonas sp. C2-5-R2. Next base: position 9,593 of record NZ_JAZHLJ010000043.1, on the reverse strand, counting down.
CTGCGCTATGGCGAGATCCACGCGCTGCTCGGCGCGAACGGGGCCGGCAAGTCGACGCTGTCGAAGGTGATTTCGGGCCATGTGCGTCCGGAAGCCGGGCGCGTTTCCTACAAGGGCCAGCAGCTGTCGCTCCGCTCGACCCGTGATGCCCTGACCGCCGGGATCGCGATCGTCATGCAGGAGACGACGCTCGCCCCGGACCTGACGGTCCTGGAGAACATCTTTCTGCCCGAACTAGGCACCGCCGGCTTCTTGTCCCATGCCGGCATGCGGAAACGGGCGGCTGCCATTCTGGACGATCTCGGCCAGGGCGGCTCGTTGCAGCTCGACACCGAAGTTCGCCGGCTTTCGACCGCGCAACGCCAGCTTGTCGAGATCGCCAAAGCCTTGGCGCTCGATGCGGAATTGATCATCTTCGACGAGCCGACCGCCTCCTTGAGCGCAGGGGAGGTCGAACGTCTGTTCGACGTCATGGCGCGGCTGAAGGAGAGCGGCCGCTCGCTGATCTTCGTTTCGCATCGGCTCGAGGAAGTTCTCGCCGTCACGGACCGCGTCACCGTAATGCGAGAGGGCGCGACGGTGGCTTCCGGCCGCGAGACCACGTCGCTCAGCCAGGCAGATATCATCCGCCTGATGGTCGGTCGCGAGCTTGGAGCCATTTACGCGGAGCGGGCCCCCTCGCCGGACGCCGAGGCGGCATCGGTTGTCTTCGAGGTGAAGGATATTGCCGCGCCGCCGGTCGTGCGCGGCGTTTCCTTTGCCGTGCGAAAGGGTGAGATTCTCGGTCTCGGTGGCCTCGTCGGCGCCGGCCGCTCGGAGGCGGCCGAGGCGATTTTCGGCCTGAGGACGCGGACGGGCGGCGAGATGTGGCTGGCGGGCAATAAGGTGAATTGCCGCCGCCCGGCGCAGGCGGTACGCGCCGGAATAGGGTTCGTGCCGGAGGACCGCCGGGTTCAGAACATCGTGCCGGACCTATCGGTTCGCGAAAACCTGCTTCTGGCCCATCTCGGCGCGCATCGCGGATTTGGATTGGGCTATGCCAAGCGGCAGGACAAGATCGACGAACTGTTGCGGCTGCTCGACCTGCCGGCCCACCGTCTCCTAGATGCCAGCATGCTCCACTTCTCCGGAGGGATGCAGCAGAAGATCATCATCGCACGCTGGCTGCTTCTGGAACCGAAGGTGCTGATCCTCGACGAGCCGACGAAGGGCGTCGATATCGGCACACGCCAGGCCATATACGCGTTGTTGCAGCGGATCGCGTCCGAGGGGGTTGGCGTCGTGGTCATATCCTCCGATTTCGAGGAACTCCTTGGGGTCTCGACGCGGATCGTCGTGATCAGCGACGGCTACTCCATCGCCGACGTGCCGAGCACCATGCTCGACGAGGAAAAGCTGACCCTTCTCGCCGCTCCACGCACCTCCATGCGGCGCAACACGGCGCTGCTGGACGAGATCGCGTCCGATCATGGCGGTGTCGGCTTCTGGGCCCTGATCGATGACGATAGCCTGATCTGCCTCAACTCCGTGGTCGCGAACGACGACGCATCGCCGGGCTTTTCATCGGGCGAGGCAATACGCCTCACACAGAGCGCCATTCCCAGGGGGCTCGAGATGCGAGGGCAAGGGTTCGTGACCGAGGCCGACGGCCGGCGCTCCACGCTCACAGTGCCGATCCGAAGCCATCGGGGGCACGATCTCGGTTGGGTCGGGCTCACGGTGGGTGGATCGGCCGATGGCCATTCGACCGAAGACATCAGACAACGGATTGGGAGTCTCAATGACTGAACAGGTCAAAACAGCGGCGCTCCCGGATCGGGCGATGACGGCGAAAACGGATCGTCGCGCCATTGGGGTGGGAGCGATCGCGTCCCGGATATTCAAGCGGCTGGAGCTTCGCATGCTCGGGCTTGCGCTCCTGATTGCCGGCGGGCTATCGCTCGCTTCGCCCTATTTCCTCACCCAGACGAACATCTTCAACATTCTCGACCAATCGGTCGTGATCGGCCTGGTGTCGATCGGCATGACATTCGTGATTCTGACGGGCGGCATCGACCTTTCCGTTGGATCGGTCGCCGGCTTGACCGGCATTGTACTGGGTCTTGCACTCAAGGACTACCCGATCCCGGTTGCGATGCTCATGGCCGTGGCCTCGGGGGCTGGCATTGGCCTCATATCCGGTTTGCTTATCGCCTATTTCGGCCTCGCCGCCTTCGTCGTCACTCTCGGCATCATGGCGATTGGCCGGAGCCTTGCGTATATCCTGTCCGGCCAGACGGCGATCTCCGGCATTCCTTCCGATCTCTCTTCGATCGTCTACACGTCGATCCTGGGAGTGCCGGCCAACGTGGTTTTTCTGGGCGCGATGTATCTTCTTGCCTGGCTGTATCTGACCTACACGAAGGGCGGGCGCACGATCTACGCGATCGGCTCGAACCGCGAAGCCGCCAGAGCGGCCGGCCTCAGCGTTCTGTTCTATTCCGTGCTCCCCTACGTGATCTCGGGCGCCTTCGCGGCCGTGGCGATCACCTTCTCGATCGCCCAGCTGCTGTCGGCCGACCCGCTCGCCGGCAATCTCATGGAACTCGACGCCATCGCGGCGGTCGTCATCGGCGGTGCGAGCCTCTACGGCGGCCGCGGCTCGATCATCGGCACGCTGATCGGCGTCGTTATCATGGTGATGATCCGCAACGGCCTCAACCTGCTCGGGGTCTCGCCGTTCTGGCAGGGATCGGCCATCGGCTCGATCATCATCCTTGCGCTGCTGGCCGAGCGTCTGGTGAGCAGTCGTGCGGACCGTTGATGCGAGCAGGAAAAGGGAAGGGGAGAAACAATGACGCAACCCAGCCGCAGCGTGCGCCTCTTCGGCACCGAGGAGATCGTTGGCGAGCCTCGTATCCTGAAGGCGGGCGAACTATCGGCGGAGCTCGACGCCGGCAATCTGCGTCATATCCGCTTTGCCGGGATCGAGATCATCCGAGCCATTTCCTTCATCGCGCGCGACCGCAACTGGGGGACCTATAACGCCACGATCGAGAACCTCGCGGTCGATGAGTCGGGCGATCGCTTCGAGGTGACTTACGCGGCGAGCGTCAGCGACGCGGACCAGAGCTTCCGCTACCGGGCCCGCATCGTCGGCACGCCGCGCTCGCTGACGTTCTCCGGGGAGGGCGAGGCCGCGTCCAACTTCATGACCAACCGGACCGGCTTCGTCGTCCTGCATCCGCTCGACGGTGTCGCCGGCCGGCCGGTGACCATCGAACACGTCGACGGCACGATCGAGGAAGGCCGCTTTCCCGAGATCATCGACCCATTGCAGCCGATGATGGACTTGCGGACGCTGACCCACGAGCCGGTCTCCGGCCTTAAAGTCGCCTGCCGCATGGAAGGTGACACCTTCGAGATGGAGGACCAGCGCAACTGGACGGACGCTTCCTACAAGACCTATGTGCGCCCGCTCGCCCGGCCCTGGCCCTATAAATTGGCGCCGGGCGAGCGCCTGGAACAGTCGGTGACGCTGACTGTCGAGGGTGACGCCGGGAGCGCCGCGGCGGGGGGCGACACGAACGTGTCGATCGTCTTCGGGGAAGGCGGCGGGACATTCCCGAAGGTCGGCGTGGGCCTTCAGCGCGCGGAGATCGCCGCCACGCGTGAGGCGCTGGACACATTGAAGAGGCTGGCTCCCAACTACCTCGTCTACCATCACGACCCGCGAACCTGTGACGCGGCAGACCTCAAGGACGCGGCCGATATCGCTAAGGCGATGGGGGCGGAGCCCTGGCTGGAAGCGGTGATCGCCGAGGTTGACGGCTTTGCCGACGAAATCGCCGCGCTCGGCCGGGCGGTAGCGGCGATCGGCTCGCCTTTCCAGGTGGTGCAGCTCTCGTCGGCCGCCGATCTGAAAGGCACGCTGCCTGGCAGTCCGTGGCCGCCAGCACCGCCTGCCGACGCGTTGTTCAAGGCTGCTCGCACGGCGTTTCCGAATGCCCGGATCGGCGGCGGCATGTTCTCCTTCTTCACCGAGCTCAATCGCAAGCGTCCGTCATTGGCGGATATCGATCTCGTCGGATTCACGACGTCGGCCATCGTCCATGCGGGCGATGATCGGACGCTGATGGAAAGCCTCGAGGCGCTGCCGTTCGTCGCCGCGAGCGTGCGCGAGATCGCCGGTAACAGACCGGTGAGTGTCGGGCCGAGCGCCATCGGTATGCGCATGAATCCCTATGGCGCGGCACCAATGGACAACCCCCGGAACATCCGCCAGGCGATGAACGAGGCCGACCCGCGCCAGCGCGGCCTGTTGGGGGCAGCCTTCATCGTCGGCTACTTCGCCCGGTTTGCGAGGGGTGGCGCGAGCGCCGTTGCGTTCGGTGGCACGACCGGCCCCCACGGCGTGGTCGCGGCGAAGCAGCCTGGGCCACAACCGTTTTTCGACGAATCCGACGGCGTGTTTCCGGCGTTTCACGTTCAGCGTGCGCTGGCGGACATGTCCTCGCGGCCAATGCCAACGGTCACCTCATCCGAACCGATGGCTGTCGAAGCCGTCGCGGCCATCGTCGACGATCGGACAAACATGCTCCTGGCGAACCTGACGGCGGAGGAACAGATCGTTGCACTGCCGGCAGAGATGGTTGAAGTGGCAATTCTGGATGCCGATCGTTTTGTGGAGGCGGCCGGGTCACCCGGGTATCTGGCAGAATCGAGACCAGCCTCGGGCCGGGAACTGAGGCTTGGCGCCTTCGCCGTTGCGCGGGTTGTGATGGCCTGTTGCATGCCGGATTCGCTCCCGTGACATGCCTCCAGGAATTCGGACCGTTTTGAGCTGGAAGTTTCCACTTATGATCCCAGGATCGGGACGAGGCGAATTCCATGAAGAAGTCGAAGTTCACCGAAGCGCAGATCGCCTTCGTGTTGAAGCAGGCCGATGAGGGAACGGTGGTGGCGGAGGTCTGCCGCAAGGCGGGGATTTCGGACGCGACCTTCTACAATTGGCGCAAGCGCTACGGCGGAATGATGCCGTCGGAGGTGAAGAAGCTGCGCCAGCTCGAAGAGGAGAACGCCAAGCTGAAGCGGCTGGTCGCGGACCTGTCCCTCGACAAGGCCATGCTGCAGGACGTGCTTGCAAAAAAGCTTTGAGGCCTGCTCGTCGGCGCCGGCTGGTAGACGAGGTTCGAGCGTCCTGGAAGGTGTCGGTCAGGCGGGCCTGCTCAGGTCTGACGGTCGATCGCTCGCTCTACACCTACCGACCCAAGCGCGACGATCAGGCTGCTCTCAGGAAGCGCATCAAGGAGATCACCGAAACGCGGGTGCGGTACAGCTATCGCCGCGTCCACGTCCTGCTGCGTCGGGAGGGTTGGGCCGTGAACCCGAAGCGAATCTACCGGCTTTATGAGACCTGTGCGCCAGGGCGAGATTTTCGACGACGCGGAGGCTTTCTGGCAATTTTGGCTGACAGTTGGGCGTTCGGCTGCCAATTGCCTTTGATCACCTTCCCGAATTGTCAGGATTGGGCTGGTTCAACGCAGAATCGGCCCCTGTTCATGCAGGCCTGCCTCGTAGAATGACCGCCGAGCGCCGCAAGTTGTAGGCAATGGCGGTCAGCCGAACATGAAGACGGACCTTCGCGAGGTGCGGGACGCGCCGGACCGGGCGAGTGCCGAACCCGCCATCGCTGTCTTCGCCGAGAAGTACGGCGCCAAATATCCCAAGGCCGTCGAATGCCTGGCCAAGGACCGCGACGCGCTCCTGGCCTTCTTCGACTTTCCGGCCGAGCACTGGGACCATCTGCGGACCTCGAACCCCATCGAGAGCGTCTTCGCCACGGTCCGGCACCGGACGGTCAGAACGAAGGGAGCCCTGTCGCAGAAGACCGCCCGGTTGATGGTCTTCAAACTCGTTATCGCCGCATCGAAGACCTGGCGGCGGCTGAAAGGCGAAAATCGCTTGCCTATGGTCATCGCTGGCATCAAGTTCACCGACGGCATCGCGTCCACCGCGCCCGCCGATCAACGCGCCGCCTGATCGGCCCCGTCACCCAACTCCGGCCATAGCTCCGGTTCTATACGGACCAAGTGGAGGGTGAATTGATGACCGAGATCAGCATGTTGGCGATCGACCTGGCGAAGGGCAGCTTCCAGGTCTGCGCCGTCGGGCCGGATGGGGCGGTTCTATACAATCGGGCGCTGTCGCGGCCGCGATTGATTGCTCTGCTGACCGATCAATCGGCTTGCGTGGTGGCGATGGAGGCGTGCGCGACGTCGCATCACTGGGGTCGAGTGGCGCAGGCGCACGGTCACGAGGTCCGGCTGATCCCGGCTGCCTACGTGAAGCCCTTCGTCAAGCGTCAGAAGAATGACCGCGCAGATGCCGAGGCCATCGCGGAGGCGGCGTCCCGACCCTCTATGCGCTTCGTGGCGGTGAAGAGCGCCGAGACGCAAGGCCGCGCAGTCGCCTTCCGCACTCACCAGTGTCTGGTGCGGCAAAGGACGCAACTGATCAACGCGCTCCGCGGCCATCTGGCCGAGTTCGGTCTCGTGGCACCGAAGGGGCCCGCGAGCCTCAAAGTGCTGGAGGACGCGCTAGCCGATGAAGCCAGCGACCTGCCTTCCGCGGTGCGAGAAATGGGCGCGATATATCTCGACCAGATCGCGCGGCTCTCGGAGGTGATCGAGCGATTGGCTGATGAACTGGAGGCGGCCTCGAAGACGGACACGGAACTCCGACGCATCTGCACCATACCGGGAATCGGGCCGGTGACTGCGGGTGCCGTCGCGGCCTTCGCGCCGGACCTCGAGACGTTCGACAGCGGGCGCAACTTTGCGGCTTGGCTGGGTCTTGTACCCCGGCAGCGGTCCACGGGTGGCAAGGCCAAGCTGGGGGCCGTCAGCAAGATGGGCCAGACCGACATCCGGCGGCTTCTCATCGTCGGCGCCATGAGCGTAATCCGCTGGGTGGTCCGCAAGGGCGGCAGTCCGAACCGCTGGCTCGCGAGACTTGTCGCGCGTAAGCCGAAGCTGGTCGCCGCTGTCGCACTTGCGAACAAGATGGCACGCATGATCTGGGCCTTGAGCGTGAAGAAGGAAGATTATCGGCTGGCGTGACCAGGACCTCTTCAAGAGAGAAAGGGCACGGCATGGCCGCAAGGCCGGGGTGAGCGATCGACGAGGAGTAGGCGACACGGACTTCGAAGTTCAAGGCAGGGACATTCAGACCCGGGGCTCGAGCGCACGCAGCTCTCTGAACCGATGTGAACCCAGCCTTCCGAACAGCATACCGGCCCGTGGCGTCATCAAGGCCACATCGAGAGGCCTGACACACGTCCGATCGAAGACCCCGCCGAAAGACCGAAGATTACGCTTGCTAAACAGGGGGCATCCACACACGTCTGCTCAAAAAACGTATGGCTCGCCCCGGCTGCAAGGGATTTCTTTCCGGCTTTTCAGTCTGCGCCAACGTATCCGGTCTCGGGGCCTGATGATTGTCCCCGGCCAAGATGGAGCTTTCGCGCGTACCGATCCTCATAAACGGGGCGGCGTCGAGCGCCATTTTTTTGGTCAGGATCCCGGCACACCGTTCCACTGTCAGGCCATCTTTCCAGTCCACTCACAGACAACGCCGACCTGAAGGTCTCCCTTCCGGCCGATCTCCGATTATCAGGCCGACGGCGCCGCCGCCATCTCGAAGGGGCGCCGGCTTCTCAACACCGCCCAGATGATCCTGGCCATCTTCGCCGCCAGCGCGACGACAGCCGTGTTCATGTGCGCTCGCGACAGCAGGCCTCGCAGCCATTCGCCCATCAGGAACCTCAAAGCGGCACGAGGCCCATGCTGTCTCGTGCCGATTGTCCAGCCAAGGAGATGGTAATGACTCCGCTTCTCATCGTCGCCCTGCCGACCCACCAGCAGCCCTTGGTCTGGTGGGCGTCGGACGCCTATGTGATCGCCGCCAGCAGCCGGCTCGACGATTTGGGCGCTTTGTCGTTCGAGGAAGCGTGGCAGCGCTATGCCGAGCGTCATGACCAGGCGCATTGCTTCTGGAGCCAAGCCGAAGCCCGCCAATGGGCGGAGACCTACGACGGCCCGCACTGGCTGGAGGCGCGCGCCGAGATCGCCCGCGCCGGCGCCGAGCCGCCCCACGATCTGGTCTTCGCCGAATAGGCGCGCGCGACAGCCGCCGCCCCGCTGAGGCGGGCCCGTCGCCTTTGAAGGCGAGTGTGCTCTGGGCGGCCCGCCCAAAATATTGAAGCAGCTCACCCGGATCGCAAAGCACCTTTCTGGGCGTTCTGCTGCGTCAGGTCAGGAGCCGAGGCCACGCGTGACGGCGGACGGGCGGAGACTGGCGCGAGGGCACGGCTGGTTGCGTTGGCCGAGCCCGCCTGCAGCCTCTCGTCTTCACCAGAGCGCTCTGGACGAACCCCGTTGGCGCCGCCGGCGCGGGGAGGACGGCCGGACACAGGAGAGCGTGGGAGCGGTAGCAGTGCTGTCCGGTAGAACCGGCTGTACCCAAAGAGCCGAACCATCGCGCGACAGGGCGCCCCGCTCTCTAAGAAGGCTGTCCTGCCCCGGTCTCCGGTCGCCCTCAACCCGCAAGGGGTCCGCTACGCCAAGCGTGCGGCCTCTCGGCTGCGCCATCGAGGTGAATGCGCCCGAACACCGGCGCTGACGGACGCCATCGAGCGGGGATCGCCCCCGCCACCCGATGGAGCCCTTCGATGTCGCACAACCTTCCCCTCGCTCGCAGCCACGCCTTCCACCTCGCGCAGACCCTCATGGTTCCCGTCATCCTCTTTATCACCGAAGGCGCCTACGGCGTCCTGCCCGCCGACGAGTTCGACGGCGACGAGGAGACGATCCTGCAGGCGTTCGATCCCTTCCAGCTCGGTCTGGCCCATTAAGGGCCAGCACCGCCCCCGCGCGACCCCGGCGACCGCGCCAGCCGTCTGAAACAGCCTGTGAGCGTGAGAGGGCGCGGTTCTACAGAACCGCCGGCCATGCCGTCGCCTGTCAACGAGCGCGCGAGAGGGGCCGCGCTATGTACTGGGTGCGAGGGTCTGCGCACGCTTTGGAGCGAACCGATGCACTCTGATCGACCAGCTCGGTCCCTTTCTCTTGTCGACGGTTCTGCCGGAAATCAGCACAGGACGGCCACGATGGCGATGCCGAGGTGGGCGGATCGGCGCGGGCGCCGGTTCCCATTACCCGGCCCTCACGTCCGACCGTGGGTGCTCGATCGCCTTTGACGCCGACATCCGTCGTGCGACCGACGAGATCGCACGAACGGCTCATCATCGACGCCGCTTTTGGCTGCCGCTGAGCCGTCCGCTGGCGGGTGCATTCGATCCGAATCACCAGCCCTGAAGGACCGGAGACAGATCGGCCGAGACGGAAGGCGATCCGATTGAAGAAGGCTGTCGGGGAATCTCCCGTTGCCCGTTTCTTGAGATTGCCCGGTCCTTACCGCTGCCGTCCGCTATGCGGTCAACCCCAATGACGGTTTCCAGCTACGCCGGACCCTCCGCAATTGCGGTGTGACCGCGCGGACAGGCGCGGTTCGTCGAGGGCATCGAAACGCACAACTCAAGGAGATCCCCATGC